>NZ_JBGCCM010000011.1:0-276249 GCF_041262085.1 Catenulispora sp. GAS73 | reverse complement strand
CTACAAGCCGCCCTCGCCGCCTAACAAATAAGCCAGCAGAGTCAGGCGCCCACCACGCCCGACGATCGCCGCCCACGCAACGCGTGCGCAGTGACTCGGACCGGTGCGCGGTCGTGTACGCCAACACCGGCGGCCGCCAACGCCACGCACCACGCTCAACCGAACTGCGCCACCCAGCGGATCCTTCTTAAACCCGTGCGAAGCCGTCAAAAAACGCCCTTGACTGTCAACTCACCAACAAACCGCACCCGCCACCAGCACCCACACATAGGTCAGCAGCGCCCCTTCTTCATGCCATGGAGACTAGTTGCAAGATAACTAGTCTCCATCCAGGCCACCGTGCACGAGGCCCACGCCCCTACCGACCGCTCCGGCGCCATGCTCACCGTCGCCCCGAACGGCCTGGCCGCCCTGGAAACCGTGGGGCTGCGCGCCGCGGTCGAAGCCGTCGGCAATCCGCTGCACGCCATGGTCATGGAGAAGGGCAACGGCAGAACCCTGATGCGCGTTCCCTCGCTGCCCGACCTGCCGCTGAGCCGCGTCCTGTACCGCGCCGAAAGCAAACCGGGCCGAGCGCCGAAAGGCACCGGCCCGGTTCTTGTGCGCTTAGTTCAGAATCGCAGTTCTTTGAGAAGCCCTAGCCCTCAGAAAGCAGAGAGCCCGTTCGGCGTCCCCAACCCCGTCGGTCCGTCGTAGCCGACCACCGCGTTGCACTGGTAGTCGCCGCCGCAGTCCTGGAAGATGCCGTTGGAGCCGCCGACCACGTCGTTCAGGCCTGCCTGGGCGGAGGGTGCGTAGAACGGCGAGGCGTCGGCGTACTTCGCCGGGTTGCCGGCCAGGGCTATGACGCCGGCGATGAACGGCGAGGAGGCGCTGGTGCCGCCGACGATGCTCCAGCCCGAGGGCAGGCCCTGGAGGTCGGGGGTGTCGGTGACGTAGATCGCCGGGCCGGTGTTCGGGTCGGCGTCGGCGGAGACGTCGGCGACCATGCGGCCGGGGCAGTTGGGGTCGGTCTGCCAGGTCGGCTTGTCCACCCACGCCGAGCAGCCGCTGCTGGCGCCGAACCATGCCGTCTCACTCCAGCCGCGCGAGTTCGTCGCCTTGGTCAGCGAGGTGCCGCCGACCGAGATGACGGAGGAGAACACGGCCGGCTCGGCCGGGATGCCGTAGCCGCTGTCGCCGGAGGACGCCACGATCGCGACGCCCGGGTGCGTGTAGTACGCGGCGTTGCCCGGGGTGAGGCTGGACTCGGTGGCGCCGTAGCTGTTCGACACCTCGGTCGCGCCGAGCTTGACCGCGGTGTTCACCGACAGGCCGAGGTCGGTGCCGGTGGGCTGGTCGGCCTCCACCAGCAGGATCTTGCACTGGGGGCAGGCCGCCGAGACCATGTCCAGGTCCAGCGCCTCCTCCACGCCCCAGCCGACGTCGGCCGGGAGCGGGGTGGCCGCGCCGCGCTCGTTCACCTTCGTGAAGCAGCCGTTCGCTGTGGTGCACGCGGGCAGGCCGTAGGTGGAGCGGTAGACGGCGAGGTCCGCCTCGGCCGTGGGGTCGTCCCCGGCGTCGACGATCGCCACGGTCTGATTCGCGCCGCCGGTGGTCGGCAGGTTGTACGCGGAGTGCAGGTCCGCCGGGCCGAAGCCGGCCGGAGCCGCGGCCGCCGCGCCCTTGGCGCCGGTGGTGCCGGCGGTGCCGGCGGTGCCGCTGACGCGGCCGATGTGCGCGGGCTCGTGCACGTCGGTGCGGATCTGCGCGAAGCAGCGGTCGAAGCCGGGCTTCGCCGCGCCGCAGACGTTCTTCACGTTGCTCGCGGCCGCGGGGTGCGCGGCGCCGGCGGCGTTCGCCGGGGCGACCGCCGTCGCGATCGTGCCGATGGCCAGCGCGGCGGCGCCGAGGACGCCCAACACCCGGTGATTCGCCATTCGATTCGCTATTCGACTCATAACCCTGATTCCCCTCAGCCGATGGTGTAGGCGTTGGCGACGGTCTGCGTGATGGATCCGCCGAGTGCGTCGGTGGCGGTCACCTTCAGCCAGGGCGTGCCGCCCTTGGCGCCGTTCTTCCACAGCGCGACGAAGTGGTTCGGGCCGGCCGGGATCACCGAGGCCGGGGTCCAGGTCGCACCCTTGTCGGAGGACACGGACACCGTCGCGCCGGTGGCCGCGGCGTTGGAGCCGGCCCCGTTGTAGGACTGGTGGCCGACGGTCAGCAGCAGCGCCGTCACCGGGCCGTGGCTGGTGTTGGTGTCATCGGTGGCCAGCTGGTAGTTGAGGTTGATCACCGGCAGGACCGAGCACGCGGTGGTGCCCTTGCCCTGGGCCTGGCAGAAGTCGCTGCTGGGCAGCGTCCACTTCGGGTCCGGCGTCGGGGTGTAGGGCACGGTGATGTCGGTGTGTGTGGTGGTGGACTGCGTGATCGGGAACTGGCTCAGGTCCAGGTCGAACACCATGCGGTACTTGCCCGGGGTCTGCGCCTGGCCGGTGAGCTCGGTGCCGGAGGTGTTGCTCTGGGAGAACACCTGGTTGCCGTCGCGGTAGACGGTGAACTGGCCGGTCGCCGGGCCGAACATCAGGACACTGGTGTCCGGGTTGCTGTCCACGACCGGGTTCAGGCTCAGGTCGACGGTCCCGCCGTCGGCGCAGGACCGGCAGCCGGTCGGGTCCTTGTACTGGCCGACCTGCGCGGTCAGCGGACCGTGCGCCCACGTGCGCCACACGTCGGTCTTGCCCTGGTAGATCGGCGCGGTCTGGCCGAACTGCAGCATCGCCGGGAAGTTGTTGCTCGGGACGGGCAGAGCCGGGATGACGTTCGCCATCCACTGCTCGTCGCCGACCGGGGCCCCGGCGTAGGTGGTCAGGTGCGACGGGACCGAGACGAGGTGCCCGAGCTCGAACCCGCCGAGGCTCTGCGAGACCGGACCGATCATGTACTCGCCCTGGCGCCGGGATTCGCCGGCGTCGGTGTCGATGGTGTTGTGGGTCGTGGTCAGCTTCGAGGCGTCGACCGTGTAGTTCTGGTTCGCCTCGACGCGGTCGCTGCCCGGGAACATCACGTCGTAGCGGTACGGCTCGGCGGCGCCGGCCGGGCTCTCGCCGCCCCAGCCCACCAGGTCGTAGGTGAAGGTGCCGACCTGCGCGGTGCCCGTCGGGTTGACGAACGTGGGCCCGCTGTTGATGGCGGACACGCCGCCGAGCAGCCCGTTGGCGTCGTGGCGGAAGTACTCCAGCTCGGCGAAGTCGGCCACCGTCGGCTTCGGGGTGGTCGCGGTGATCTGCGAGGTCGCCGTGCGCTCGTCGGCGTTCAAGGTGGTGACCCCGCCGGCGGTGACGGTCAGGTCGACCTGCTCCACCACGTAGTCGGTGCCGGTGTCGGTGGTGGGGTCGTAGGTGGAGAAGATGGTGGTCGCCGAGTAGTGCCCGGTCGGCACCGCGACCCGCTCGATCCCGCCGGCCACCGGGAGCGGGATGGACCACTTGGTGACGTCGTCGACGTTGGTCAGGAAGGTCACGGCGTCCGCGCCCTTGCCGTCCAGCCCCAGGGCGTTGACCTGCAGGATGCTCAGCGGGTAGTGCGGCGTCGCGGCGGGCGCGCTCGCGGTGCTCAGCGCGGGGATCTGGTACTGCGCCGGGACCAGCTGAGCCGGGTGGGCCAGAACCGAGTTCGGGATGACGTAGGCGTGGTGCCCGTCCGGCGCGTAGCGCACGGCCGGGACGGTGCGGCCGTCGGGGGACTCCACGACGACGGCCGCGGACGGGCCGCTGCCGGAGACCAGGACGCGGTCGCCGTTGGGCAGCAGGGTGCTCTGCGCGGCCTGATCGAGGTTCGGGGACGTCGGGCCGGTGGCGGTGGCCGGCGGCGCGGTCGCCGCGGCGGCTCCCGCGGCGGTGGCCAGCCCCAGGGCCAGGGCCGCCGCCAGGGTCGGGACACGGCGGGTACGTGCTAGCACAAGCGGTTCCTCCAGATCGTCGGACGGCTCCGGCGCGCGGATTCGGGCACCACGCGCGGCGCCTTGTGCTCTCGCGAACTAATCGACGACACGGAGATGTGATCTGGTTGTAAGTGTCCTGAAATTCGTTCACTGATTTAACGGATTCGAGACGGTCTCTGCGTAAATCCCGGGCGCGGCATACGGCGGAGTCGCTACCGTGCAGCGGTGACTTCCGACGCGCCGGCCGCTGCCGACCCCCTGACAACAGCTGATGATCTCCTTGCCGCCGGAGACGTCGCCGCGGTGATCCGACACCTGCGGGTGGAGGGCGAGGCGCTGCTCCTGCCGGACTTCGTGCGGGTCCTGCGCGACGCCGCGCGCGGCATGGGGTTCGAGGAGATGGCGGCCGCCGCCGAGCGGGCGCTCGCGACGTTGGACGCCGCCGACGCCGGGCCCGAAGCCGCAACCGATGCCGTTATCGATGCCCAAGCCGCCGCGGCCGGAACTGATGCCGACTCCGATGCCGAGGCCGATGCCGACACGGTCGGAACCGAGGACCAGGCGCTCGCGCTCTACGAGTTCGGCTACGAGTGCGTCGAGCACGGCATCGCGTTCCTGGCCGTCCGGCCGCTGCGCGAGGCCGCCGAACGCGAGCCCGGCGTCATCCAGATCCGCACCGAGCTGGCCGCCGCCTGCGAGCGGTCGTGGCTGCACCGCGAGGCGATGGCCGCGCTGCTCGGCTTCGACGGCGAGCTGCCCTGGCTGGCGCGCTACCAGGTGGCGTTCAACGCGCTGCTGGCCGGCGATCTGCCCGCCGCCGAGCGGGAATTCGCCGCGCTGCCCGAACCCGAGGGGGAGGACCGCAAGGAGCTCGGGCTGCTGCGCGAGAAGGTGCGCGCGATGCTGGTCCGGGCGGCCGCGGTCGCCGTCACCGACGGCGGGCTCGGGCCGAAGGACCTGCGCGGCTGGCAGTTCGCGCTCACCGGCGGCGTCCTGCTGACCGTCTCGCCCTACGGCTACGACGCCGGCATGACCGGCCGCTGGGCCATGATCGGCGACTCCTACCAGGCCTGCGCCGAGGCGCTGCGCCGGCTCGGCGCGGTGCTGGCGGCGAGGGGCCTGAAGCCGCAGACCGTCTCGCTGCTGCCCGACCGGGACAGCGAGATCATGGGTCTGGCGGCGGCGCGGTACTTCGACCTGCCGGCCGTGCCGTTCGAGCCGGACCGCGCCGACACCCTGGTCGTCGCGTACGACCTCAACGCCGCTGAGCCGCAGATCCTGGCCGCGCTGCGGGAACGCGAGCCCGGCCAGATCCTGTTCGAGCGCGCCACCGACTGGACCGATCCGCCGCTGGCCGCGGCGGATGCGATCGGCTTCCTGCGCCAGGCGGTGCGCGAGCCGTGGGGGTCCGCCTACCGCATGGTCGACGGCGAGGTGGTCGAGACCGAGCCCGACGCGCGGCCGGCCGAGGAGATCGCCGCCGAGCTGGCCGCGACGGAGCCGGTCGACGACGCCGGCGACGGGCAGACGCCGCCGGATCCCGACGCGGTGCTGGAGGCGTTCGTCTCAGCGGTCGGCGACAGCTGGCTGAGCGCGCGCCGGGAGTACATCGGGTCCCCGGGGCCGGTGCCGAGCTCGCGGTTCCTGTGATCCCTCTGATCCCGGACAGCAAGAAGCCCGGCCACTCCTCGCCTCAGGTGGCCGGGCGGTCCAGGGGGTCGGTCAGCTCTTCTTGGAGCTGCTGGAACTTGACGGGCTCTTCGTCGACGAGCTG
The DNA here is from genome assembly GCF_041262085.1 of Catenulispora sp. GAS73. Taxonomy (NCBI): domain Bacteria; kingdom Bacillati; phylum Actinomycetota; class Actinomycetes; order Catenulisporales; family Catenulisporaceae; genus Catenulispora; species Catenulispora sp. GAS73. The sequence goes on along the minus strand of NZ_JBGCCM010000011.1, from coordinate 270,550 downwards.
CTGGAGGCGGGCGTCGAGGTCGCGCTCACGCTCTCGGCGAACGGGCTTGAGTACGCGGTCTCCGGCCCCTCCCGGTCCTGTGGATGCAGGATGCGCAGGTTGTAGGAGCCGGCGGTCTCCATCTTCACCGGGAAGGAGAACTTGTTGCTCTTGTCGGTGAAGGCCGTGTAGGCCAGCGTGCTCCAGGCCGGGGAGGCGTTCGCCGAGGTCGGCGCCTGCTGCCGCTGCAACCGGATCTTCGTGCCCGGCTTCGCGCCCTTGACCTCGCCGGACACCGTGAACACGGTGTCGTCGGAGGGCTTGCCGTTGTCGGACTTCGCGGTGACCGTGATGGTCGCGGCCGAGGAAGAACCCGAAGGGCTGGGTGTGGCCGCAGGCGCGGGTACGGCCGCGGCCGCGAGCGGTTGGGAATCCGCCGGGGCCGCCGACGAGCCGAGGGTCGAGACCGCGACACCGCCGAGGGCCAGGGCGCCCACGGCCGCGGTCACCCCGATCCCCTGCTTCTTCTGCTTGGACGTGAGTGCCATGGCTTGATCTGACGCCAGGTGCCGTCACGTCGCATGCGGCGCGGTCCGAATGGGTGTCAGCCCTGCTGCTCCCAGAACGCCTCCGGCAGCGCCTCGATCTCCACGACCGCCTGGTCCAGGTCGGCGGCGATCGGCAGCAGCGCCGCGAGCGCCGGATCCCCGCCGCCGGCGATGCGCCGGATGGCGTCGGCGTTGAGCCGGGCCCGGCCGGCGACGGCGGCCCCGAAGGCGGTCCGGTCGCCGTCGTACCCGTAGGCGTCCAGCAGCAGGTGCAGCCGCCGCGACCGGTCGTCGAACGCGGTGAAACCCTGCCGCTCGACGACCCGGCGGGCGTGCAGCGGGACCCAGGTCAGGGCCGTGAAGGCGAGGTCGAGCTCGCGGGAGGAGGGGCCGGCGGTGTCCCAGTCGACGAAGCCGACCAGGCCGTCGGCGCTCCAGACCGCGTTGTGGGGGGAGGCGTCGTGATGGCCGACGACCAGGCCCGGCCGCCAGGGCCGCCCGGAGAACCAGACCGCGTCCGGCTCCGGGACGAAGCCGGCGGTCGCGTCGTGCAGCCGGCGCAGCCAGGCGCCGGTCTGCTGGAGGGCGGCGTCGGTGTGGGCCCACGCCGGCCAGGGGTGCTGCTCGCCGATGGTGTCGCCCCGCAGGAAGGTCAGGACCTCCCGGCCCTGCGCGTCGTGCCCGAGGACGCGCGGCGCGCCTTCGAACCCGACGGACTCCAGATGCCGCAGAACGCTGTGTACCGCGGGCGTCCAGACGTTCGACTGACGGTGCACCGTGTCCCCGACACGCACGCCGCCGACGTGTCTGCCGCCGGGCAGCCGCTGCTCTTCCCCGTTTTCGCTCACAGACGCCGTTCTACCGCCCTTCGTCTCGAAGGGCACCCGAATATCCGTTCTTCCGGCGGTGTCGCAAACCTGATGAACTACCGCAAGTGCGGACGAATGATAATGAACAAGAAATCCGTCGAGAATCCCAAAACCCTTCGTTTCCATCCGGGCCGGATCCGGAAACTAGCGCACCCCGTTCTACTAAAGGCGGCCACGCTGAGGCGAAGCCATGGTCCCCATCTGCGAAACTGGAGCCCATGAACGCCACCGAGGCCGGCCACCCGCGGGTCAGCAGGGTATTGGTCGAGCGCTACCTCGACCGGCTGCGGCGCCGGCGCCGGTGGCGGCGGCTCTCGGTGACGATCACCGTCTTCCTCGCGCTGCTGACCCTGACCGGGTACTCGATCCTGTGGCACACCAAGGTCTTCGACGTCCGGTCCACGTCGGTCTCCGGCGTCAAAGTGCTGACCAGACAACAGATCCTGGCCGCCGCCGCGATCCCGGCGCACGCCCCGGTCGCGTCGGTGGACACCTCGGCGGTCAAGGCGCGGCTGATGGCGATCCCGCGGGTGAAGGACGCGTGGGTGGAGCGCTCGCTGCCGCACACGATCGACATCGGCGTCGTGGAGCGGACGCCGGCCGCGGCGTTGCCGCAGGCCGACGGTTCCTTGCAGATCGTGGACGCGGACGGCGTGGCCTTCGACACAGCCGCCACCGCCTCGGCGGTCCCGGCGCACATCCCGGTCATCCACCTGGAGCAGTTCGCCGATCCGGCGGTGAAGGACCGCGCGGCCACCGTGGCCGGGGCGCTGGCGGCTCTTCGGGCCCTGCCGGCCCCGGTGCGCTCCCGCGTGCTCACCGTCTCGGCGACCGGGCCTTACGCCATCACCGTGACGTTGACACCGTCCAGCGCCAAACAGAAATCGGTGACTGTTCTGTGGGGCGGACCCGACCAGCCGGATCTCAAGGCACGGATACTGGCCGCGCTGATCGGAAATGGCGCGGCGCACTATGACGTGAGCGCTCCGGCGGCTCCGGCGTATTCGTGAGCGTTCGAATCCCGGCTCGCCGATCGGCTAAGATCTGGCGGGCTATCGAACAACATACGTATTCCCCTCATCGGATCCACACGGATCAGGCGGGGTCGTCGGACAACGCTGAGAAGTAAAACCTGCCGACAGTTTCGGCGTGTTCGTTGAACCTCACAGGTCGCGGGACCTAATGTCCTGTAAAGACTTCACAGTCGAACGACCCCGCCGTGTCCCCGGCCGGTGTGGGCGGGACTAAGGTGATCAACAAGATTACCGGATACCACGGAGAGGCCGTCGGACGTGGCAGCACCGCAGAATTACCTGGCCGTCATCAAGGTCGCCGGCATCGGCGGCGGCGGCGTGAACGCCATCAACCGGATGATCGAGGTCGGTCTGAAGGGCGTCGAGTTCATCGCCGTCAACACCGACGCCCAGGCTCTGCTGATGAGTGACGCCGACGTCAAGCTGGACGTCGGCCGCGAGCTCACCCGCGGACTCGGTGCCGGCGCCAACCCCGACGTGGGACGCAAGGCGGCCGAGGACCACGCCGAGGAGATCGAGGAGGTCCTCAAGGGCGCGGACATGGTGTTCGTCACCGCCGGCGAGGGCGGCGGCACGGGCACCGGCGGGGCCCCGGTGGTGGCCCGGATCGCCCGCGAGCTCGGCGCGCTGACCATCGGCGTGGTGACCCGGCCGTTCACCTTCGAGGGCCGGCGCCGGGCGAACCAGGCCGAGGACGGCATCGCGGCGCTGCGCGAGGAAGTCGACACCCTGATCGTCATCCCCAACGACCGGCTGCTGTCCATCTCGGACAAGAACGTCTCGGTGCTGGACGCGTTCAAGGCCGCCGACCAGGTGCTGCTCTCCGGTGTCCAGGGCATCACCGACCTGATCACCACCCCGGGCCTGATCAACCTGGACTTCGCCGACGTGAAGTCGGTGATGAGCGAGGCCGGCTCGGCCCTGATGGGCATCGGCTCGGCCCGCGGCGACGACCGCGCGGTGGCCGCGGCCGAGATGGCGATCTCCTCGCCGCTGCTGGAAGCCTCCATCGACGGCGCCCGCGGCGTGCTGCTGAGCATCTCCGGCGGTTCCGACCTCGGCCTGTTCGAGATCAACGAGGCGGCGCAGCTGGTCAGCGAGGCCGCGCACCCCGAGGCGAACATCATCTTCGGCGCGGTCATCGACGACGGCCTGGGCGACGAGGTCCGGGTCACGGTCATCGCGGCCGGCTTCGACGGCGGCGAGCCGGCCAAGCGCCGCAGCACCGGGCACGCCGCGGCGAACTCCCCGTTCCGGGACGAGACCAGCGTCCGCGACGGCATGCGCGAGCAGGTGCTGGGCACGCTGCCCAAGCCGACCGACAACATCCCGCTGCCGGCGCACGACCCGATGGCCGACACGCAGAACGTCCCGGTCATCCCGGTGCAGCCGGCGCCGTCGGCGGCCGACGAGCTCGACATCCCCGACTTCCTGAAGTAGGAGCGGGTTCTTCCGTGGCGATATGGCAGCACACCGGTCTGGAGGGTGAGGGCGGCACGGCCCGCTTCGCCTTCTCCGACCGCTGGGGCGGGGTCTCCAAGGCCCCTTACACCGCGACCAACCTCGGCGGGCACGTCGGCGACGACCCCGAGGCGGTCGCCGCCAACCGTTCCCTGGTGGCCTTCGAGCTGGGGTTCACCGACCCCGGGAACGTCGTGTACATGAACCAGATCCACGGCGCGGACGTGGCCTACGCCGCCGCGCAGTGGCAGGGCCGGGCCCCGGACGTGGACGCGCTGGTCACCGACCGCCGGCACCTGGCGCTGGCGGTGCTGGTCGCGGACTGCGTGCCGGTGCTGCTGGCCGACGCGAAGGCCGGGGTGGTCGCCGGGGCGCACGCCGGGCGTCCCGGGATGAAGGCCGGGGTGGTGCCGGCCGCGATCGAGCGCATGGTCGCCCTGGGCGCCGCGCCCGAGCGGATCGTCGCGGTCACCGGCCCCTCGGTGTGCGGGCTCTGCTACGAGGTGCCCGAGCGGATGCGCGCGGACGTGGCCGAGAAGGTCCCGGCCAGCTACACGGTGACCCGGCAGGGCACGCCGGGCCTGGACGTCGCCGAGGGCGTGTGGGCGCAGCTGGAGGCGGCCGGGATCGACCTGAAGACGTCGGTGCGGCTGCGGGTGTGCACGCAGGAGTCCGAGGACTACTACTCCTTCCGCGGCGAGGGTACGACCGGCCGGTTCGCCGGGTTCGTCTGGCTGGACTGAGCGATGGCGGAGCAGAACGAGGACCGCGTCCGGGGCGAGCAGGCCTCGGACGCGCGGCGTGCGCGGATCGCCGAGAACCTGGCCGCGGTGCGCGAGGACATCGCCGCCGCGGCCCGCAAGGCGAACCGCGACCCTTCCGAGGTTTCCCTGATCGCGGTGACCAAGACCTACCCGGCTTCCGACGTCCGGATCCTGGCCGAGCTCGGGGTCCTGGACGTCGGCGAGAACCGGGATCAGGAAGCCGCGCCGAAGGCCCGGGAGACCGCGGGTCTGGGTCTGCGGTGGCACTTCATCGGTCAGCTGCAGACCAACAAGGCCGCCTCAGTGGCCGAATACGCCTCCTTCGTGCACTCGGTGGACCGCCTCCGGCTGGTCGGCGCGCTCGCCAGAGGGGCTGTCCGGTATGACAAAGAATTGACATGTTTGGTGCAGGTCGACCTGGGTAACGCAGAGCCCATGGATGACAACGCGGCCCGGGGCGGAGTAGTTCCCGCACAGGTGCCGGAACTGGCCGACGCGATCGCCGCGGCGCCCGGTCTGCGGCTCGGGGGATTGATGGCGGTGGCGCCGTTGGGCGCCGAGCCGGGACCGGCCTTCGAGCGGTTGTCCGTGCTGGCTATGCGGTTGCGATCGACACACCCTTCGGCCACCATGATCTCGGCGGGGATGAGTGGGGATCTGGGCGAAGCGGTGGCGGCGGGCGCGACACACGTCCGCATCGGCAGCGCGATACTCGGTATCAGACGGTGATTCCGGTAACGTCGCATCTATCGAACATCGGATACGACGACCGCACGTCTGCGCCACACCTCATCGACCGCGAACGGGAAACCTGCGCGGCACCTTTTTTCGTTGACAGTTGCAAGACAGCCGTAACAGGCCCAGTCCGGAGGCGAACACCATGGCCGGCATGATGCGCAGAGCAGCGGTCTACCTCGGGCTCACTGACGAACAGCGGTTCGAGGACGAGCGGTACTACGACGACTACGAGGACGAGTACGAGACGGAGCCCGCCGAGCCCGCAGCGGCCCCGGACGCCGCGCACCGCGAGCCGGAAGCGGCTGGCGGCGGCGCGCTCGTCGTCGCGCAGAACGACCGCCGCGCTTTCGCGGCGCCTTCCAATGTCACGGTGATGCCGGACCGCTCCGAGCGGTCCTCGCGAGCCGACCGAGCCGAGAGAGGTGGACCGGTGATGTACAGCGTCCCGACGGACCGGTCGGCGGACCGCGAAGCGTCCTACCGCATCACGACGCTGCATCCGCGCACCTACAACGAGGCGCGCACGATCGGCGAGCACTTCCGGGAGGGTGTCCCGGTGATCATGAACCTGACCGAGATGGAGGACGCCGACGCCAAGCGCCTGGTGGACTTCGCGGCCGGGCTGATCTTCGGCCTGCGCGGGAACATGGAGCGGGTGACGCAGAAGGTGTTCCTGCTGTCGCCTGCTAATGTCGATGTGACGGCCGAGGACAAGGCCCGGATCGCCGAGGGCGGCTTCTTCAACCAGAGCTGACGCCGAGGGCCTTTGGCGGTCAGACTTCGGGTCCGGCGGCGTCCCGCGGCGGTGAGACGAACCGCACGCGGCGGGGCGCCGGCGTAGGTGGGAAGGGGAGTGCGCTATGAGCGTTGTGGGGGCGTTGCTCCTGTGGGTGCTCTACCTCTTCGCGCTGTGCTTGATCATCCGCCTGATCATCGGCTGGGTTTTGGTATTCGCCCGGTCATGGGAGCCGCGTGGTGTCATGCTGGTCGTCGTGGAGACGGCGTACACGGTCACAGATCCCCCTCTGAAGCTGTTGCGGCGGTACATCCCGCCGTTGCGGCTCGGCGGGATGGGGTTTGACGTGGCGTTCATGATCCTCGTGATCATCGTCTTACTGCTGATCCGGGTCGCGGCTACGCTGTGACCGGGTAATGTCTGTGCGAATGCCGACGACCACGCCACGCCTGAGGTGAATGAAAGATGCCGTTGACTCCCGAGGACGTCCACAACAAGCAGTTCACGACCGTACGCCTGCGTGAGGGCTACGACGAGGAAGAGGTGGACGCCTTCCTCGACGAGGTCGAGGCCGAGCTGACCCGCCTGATCCGCGAGAACGAGGAGCTGCGGGCCAAGCTGGCCGCCGCCACCCGCGCCGCGGCCAGCGCCGCCGCCGCGCCCGTGCCGATGCGGCGGGAGCCGACCCCGATACCCGCGCCCGCGCCTCCGCAGCCGGCGCTTCCGGCCCCGCTGCCCGCGCCCCTGCCGGTGCCGCAGGCCCCGCAGTTCCAGGCCCCCGGCGGCGACTCCGCGGCCCGCGTCCTGGCGCTGGCCCAGCAGACCGCCGACCAGGCGATCGCCGAGGCCCGCAATGAGGCCAACAAGATCGTCGGCGAGGCCCGCGGCCGGGCCGACGGCCTGGAGCGCGAGGCGCGCGGCAAGGCCGACGCGCTGGAGCGGGACGCGCAGGAGAAGCACCGCGTGGCGATGGGCTCGCTGGAGACCGCCCGCGCCGCCCTGGAGCGCAAGGTCGACGACCTGCGCGCCTTCGAGCGCGAGTACCGGCAGCGGCTCAAGTCCTACCTGGACGGCCAGATGCGCCAGCTGGAGGCCTCCGGCGGCGACGACAACATGGCCTCCAACATGGGCGGCTCGATGGGCGGCCGTCCGCAGCTGAGCTCGACCGGCCTGTCGGCCCCGCCGCCGGCCCCCTCGGCCCCGCCGATGCCGATGCAGGCCTCGCTGCCGCCGGGGATGCCGCAGGCGCCCTCGCCGGTGGGCGCGGGTCTGAACGGCGGGACGGGCTCGTTCCAGAGCGGCTCGACCGGCTCCTTCCAGAGCCAGGGCAACAACGGCACCAACGCCGCGGCGCTGACGCAGACCATGGCGCCGATCCGCCCGCAGATGCCGCCGCCGATGCCGCCGCAGTCGATGGGCGGCGGGCAGCAGCCGCCGTTCATGGGCCAGGGCAACGGTCTGGGCCAGCCCTCGGTGCCCTCGCAGCCCTCCCCGATGCGCGGCTTCCTCATCGACGAGGACCCCGACGCCTGACGGCCCTGATCGCAGGGCGCCCGGCCCCACCGGGAAACACGCTGTGCTGATCTGAAATCGGCACTCACACAATGACGTGGCGTCACAAGCCCCGCCTCCCGATTCGGGAGGCGGGGCTCGGCGTTGTGCGCCCAGCATGGGCGGTTGTTTGGGGGTGGAAGTCCCCTGGAGGGAGAGGTGGTCCTAACTCCGAGCCGGAGGCAAGGGCGTTGTCGTGAGGCGGGGTCTGGAGGAAGCCCGAGGCGAGACCTGGGTACCGAGGAACACGAACCGCGTAGAAGGCGTGCTGGTTGGGTCAGCCTGCAACGGAGGGTGACGCCCGTGTCCACCAAGAAGGCCGGTGCGTAAACGCGGCGGGGATTCAGGGATAGCAATCGTTCTTACCTGGGGAGATCTGCTCCAGTGTCGGGAGGCCGGGGTTGCCGGGGGATCCGACCGGTTCGTGCCTGTGAGGGTGGGGGCCGAGGGGCAGAGGTCAGCAGAGGTCGTAGTACCGGCCGGGAACGTGCATGGCGGGCCGGGAAGGGCTGAACGTCAAGTGGGACGGGTGATCTGGTGTTGCTCGTGCTGGTCACGGTGATCGCAGCCATCCCGTGTAACGCGGGCCTGTTGCGGGAGGGGACGGTGCATTCCGTTGAGTACTGCGGCAGAGCGTAGTGGCCGGTCGGCGCGTGCTGGGGAGGTCGTCCACCGCGATCAGGGGGACCTGTGGCAGAGGCTGCTGTCGCGGGAGAATCTGATGGCGGCGCTCAATCGAGTCGAGGTTAACGCCGGTGCGCCGGGTGTGGACGGCATGACCGCGGCGCAGTTGCGTCCGTGGTTGGTCGGGCACTGGGAGCAGGTTCGAGCCGAACTCGACGCTGGGGTGTTCCGGCCGCAGCCGGTCCGCCGGGTGATGATTCCCAAGCCCGGGGGCGGTTCGCGGATGCTCGGGGTGCCTCGGGTGCTGGATCGTTTTCTGCAGCAGGCGATAGCCCAAGTCCTCGTTCCGGTTTTCGACCCGGACTTTTGTCCGACGTCGTTCGGGTTTCGTCCGGGCCGGTCGGCGCACCAGGCTGTGCGGGTGGCGGTTCGGGCGGTCGAGGATGGTCACCGCTGGGTGGTGGATCTTGATTTGGACCGGTTCTTCGACCGGGTCCAGCATGATGCGCTGATGGCCAGGGTGGCCAGGAAGGTCACAGATCGTCGGGTGCTGGGGCTCATCCGTCGGTTCTTGGAGGCCGGGATCATGGACGGCGGGATTGTCTCGGCGTCGGTGGAGGGGACCCCGCAGGGTTCTCCGCTGTCGCCGATTTTGTCGAACATCATGCTGGACGACTTGGACCGGGAGCTGTGGTCCCGGCGGTTGCGGTTCGTGCGCTATGCCGACGATATTCGTATCTTCGTGCGCAGCAAGCGGGCTGCTACCAGGGTGCTGGCCTCGGTCACGAAGGTGATCGAGAACCGGCTGCATCTGGTGGTGAACCGGGTGAAGTCGAAGGTGGTTCCGGCGTCTGTCATGACGATGCTGGGGTTCGGTTTCTACTTCGTTGCCGGTGGTGGGGTCAGGGTCCGGGTCGATCCGAAGGCGATCGATCGTCTGAAGTTCCGGATCCGGGAGTTGACCAGCCGCCGGTGGTCGATTGCGATGGATGAACGCATCGCGGCGATCAACCGGTACGTCGTCGGGTGGATGGGCTACTTCCGGCTGGTGGACACCCCGAGGGTGTTTGCCGAGCTGGACGAGTGGTTCCGCCGCAGGATGCGGCAGATCCGCTGGAAGGAATGGAAGCGTCCCGCGTCGCGCCGGGCCAATCTGCTGAAGCTGGGCGCATCCCGGCAGACCGCCTACGAGTGGTCATACAGCAGTAAGGGCTACTGGCGGATCGCGGGCTCACCAGTCCTCCAGCGCACGCTGACCAACTCCTACTGGGATGACCAGGGCTTGAAGCTGCTGAAACCGACCTGGCAGAGATTGAGATCAGCCTGACGAACCGCCGGATGCGTGGCCCGCATGTCCGGTGGTGTGGGAGGCGGGTCGGGCGACCGACCCGCCTACCCGATTGCCGGGAGTTGGCTCAGCGTTTGTAGGGAGTTTCCCTTAAGGGTCCCCCGGTGCGGCTCAGTCCAGACCGAGCGAGAAGGCCGCCTCCAGGTCCATGGCGCTGTAGGTCCGGAACGACACGTGCGTGACCGTGTGGCTGACCCCGGCCACCTTGTTCACGCCGCCCGGGATCACGTCGGCGAGCTGTTCGTGCTCGCGCACGCGCACCATGGCGATCAGGTCGTACTCGCCGGTGACCGAGTACACCTCGCTGACGCCGGGCAGCTGGGAGATCTTCTCGGCGACCTCGGGGATGGCGTCCACGTCGGACTTGATGAGGACGATGGCAGTGATCACAGCGGCTCCTTCTGACGGGACTCTCCCGGGACTCCTCTAGCGATGGTATTGGCCGTAGGGATCCTCCGGGTCGGCGGAGCGGTAGTCCGGGGCCAGAGGGGGCGGCGGGGGAGGGGCGTCGGCGGCGGGCAGGCGGGCCGGGTCGTTGGGTCCTCGGCCGATGACCAGTGCTACATACAGGAGTCCCAGGACGAAGCCCGAGACGTGGGCGAAGTAGGCGACGTCGGTGGAGCCGGCCACTCCGATCGTCTGCTGGAATTCCGGAAGCTGCATCACGAACCAGAACCCCAGGACGAGCCATGCCGGTACCCGCATAGGCAGGAACCACAGGAACGGTACTAGCAGCGTCACCTTTGCCTGCGGGAACAGGTATACGTACGCGCCGAGTACTGCCGCGATCGCTCCCGAGGCTCCCACCAGCGGCCCGGTGGCCGTCGGGTTCGCCCAGGCGAAGGCGTACGTGCTCGCCGCGCCGCCGATGACGTAGAACGCCAGGAAGTGGAAGCGCCCCAGAACGTCTTCGACGTTGTTCCCGAAGATGTAGAGGAACAGCATGTTCCCCAGAAGGTGGATCCAGCCGGCGTGCACGAACATGGCGGTGAACACCGGCCACACCGGATTCCCGTGCCCGTTCAGCAGCTGCGCCGGGATCGCGCCGTAGTGGTACAGGTATGCGTTCTCCCTGGCCTTTCGTGTCGCGTCCGGGTTCATGCCGGCGAACGCGATCGGCCCGGAAAGGAACACCACGACGTTCGCGATGATCAGACCGTAGGTGACGACGGATGCCCGGGACACCGGGTTCTTGTCGTGAATGGGGATCACCACTGTTGCATCATGGCCCATCACCGTGCGCGCGGGAGATCCGAAACGCGGCGCGCAGGGCCTACCTTTAAGGGAGAGCTTGGTGTGGACGCATAAGCGCGGCCGATAAGGTCGGCGGATCAGGAACGATGTCCGGAGGACTCTCCGGCTAGGCGAGGGAGTGGGGCGACGTGAGCTCACCGGAGGGCGAACGTCTCACGATCACGCTGCCGGACTCGGTCCGGCAGCGGGTCGTGGAGATCGCCTCCGAGGCGCTGGGCAAGCTCCCGGCCGCCGACGTCCCGGCCCCGCTGCGTCCGTTCGCCAAGTTCGCCCCCGCCAAACGCGCCAAAGCCGCGGCGATCCCCATGGCCGCGGCTCTGGAGAGCGACGGAGTGTTCCGCGCCCGGGTCGCCGAACGGGTGCGCGAAAGCTCCCCTGACCTGTCCGACTCCCTGTACGCCGGGGTGGTACCGGCCGCCGCGGACCCGCACGAGGTCGCGGCGGTTGCTTATGTGCTGCGTCCGCACGGCTGGACCGGGATCGTCAAGGACGCTCTGGAGGCGGTTACCCAGGGGGCGCGGTTAGCCGCTGGAGAGGCTGCCGAGAACGAAGTCGCGCGGCTCACTGCAGAACTCGCAGAGGTGCAGGAGACGGCGCGCTCGACGGCCGACGGACTGAGGGCCGCTCAGGAGGAGTCCCGTCGTGAGGGCGACCAGTTGCGTCGCAAGGTGCGGCAGCTGGAAGCCGACATGCGGCGTGCTCAGGCGGCCGCGCGGGCTGCGGAGACGGCGTTGGAAGCCGAACGGGCGGCCGCGGCATCTGCCGCGTCGGCCTCAGAGGCCGAACTAAGGCGCCTGCGGACGCGTCTGACGGCCGCGGAGTCGGCGTTGGACACAGCGCGGCGTTCGGCCCGTTCAGGGCGCTCTGAGGGCGACATGCGCCTGCGGCTGCTCCTGGACACCGTGACCGGGGCGGTGAAGGGCATAGAGCGCGAGTTGGCGCTGCCGCCGACGGAGACCCGTCCGGCGGACACGGTCGGGGCGACGTCTCCGGACTCTGTCGCGCCCTCGGACATGTCCATGCAGGGGCGTGCCAAGGACGATCCCGCACTGTTGGACCAGTACTTGGCGCTGCCGATGGTGCACCTGGTGGTCGACGGCTACAACGTCACCAAGACCGGGTACCCGACGCTGTCGCTGGCCGAGCAGCGGGTGCGGCTGGTCGGCGGGCTGGCGGCGCTGGCCGCGCGGACCGGGGCCGAGGTGACGTGCGTCTTCGACGGGGCGGCGCTGGACGGCCCGGTGCGGCTCACGCAGCCGCGCGGCGTGCGGGTGCTGTTCTCCGCGCCGGGGGAGATCGCGGACGAGCTGATCCGGCGCCTGGTGGCGGCCGAGCCGGCCGGGCGGCCGGTGGTGGTGGTGTCCTCGGACCGCGAGGTGGCCGAGGGCGTGCGGCGCTCGGGGGCGCGGCCGGTGCCGGCGTCGATGCTGCTCAATCGGCTCGCTCGCTCCTGACGGCGACTTGCCCGAGATGTCTCATCTCTGATCCGCTCACCTATTTGAGTGGTTGATCCTTGCTCATGGGTGTCTGGTGGGTTTAGGTTCGGGCGCTGTTCTGCCGGTAATGTCCGGCGTTCCCTGATGCGGAGGTCATCACAGAATGGCGCATCACAGTACGAAGCGGTTAAAGAGGCACCGCGCCTCGGCCCTGCCCGCTCGGGGCCGCACCGTCGCCGCCGCGGCGCTGACCGCGGTGGCCGCCGCCGCGGGCGTGGTCGGCACGGCCGCCGCCGCACCGGCACCGGGGTCGCCGTCCGGCGGCCCGGACGGCGACCGCTCGACGGTGCAACAGCAGACGGTGAAGGGGCAGATCGCCGCGCTGTACCGCCAGGCCGACCAGCTGACGCAGACCTATGACGCCGCGCAGGAGCAGGCCGGCAAGCTCACCCTGGCGGTCCAGCGCTCCCAGTCCGCACTGCAGGCGATACAGGCCGACTACCAGCGCCAGCGCGCCACCCTCGGCAGCATCGCCGCCGAGCAGTACCGCGCCGGCGGCGTCGACGAAGAGCTGACCCTGATGCTCGCCGACCACCCGGACTCCTTCCTGAGCAACGAGGCCATGGCCTCCCGCCTCTCCGACGAGCAACGCCGCAAGATCGCCGAGGTGGTCGAGGAGCGCCGGCAGATCGTCCAGCTCCAGCACGCCGCCGCCGACCAGCTCTCCGCCCTGGACGAGACCCGCGACGCCGCGGCGCAGTCCCGCACCCAGGTCACACAGCAGCTGCACAAGGCCCAGGCGCTCCTGAACACCCTGTCCGCACCCCAGCGCGCGGCGGCGGTCCAAGCCGAACTCGGCACCGACCCCACCTCCGCCTTCGCCGGCCAGCAGGTCGCCCCCACCCTCATCGACCACACCGCCCCGGCCCCCTCCGACCGCGCCCGCGCCGCGATCGAAGCCGCCCTGGCCGACCTCGGCAAGCCTTACGTCTTCGGCGCCGAAGGCCCCGACGCCTTCGACTGCAGCGGCCTGATCCAGCAGGTCTGGCGCCAGGCCGGCGTGGAGCTGCCGCGCACCTCGTCGGAGCAGGCACAGGCCGGGGAACAGGTGCCGCTCTCGCAGATCCAGCCCGGCGACCTGGTGATTTACTACGCGGGCCGCAGCCACATCGGGATGTACGTGGGGGACGGGAAGATCATCCACGCTCCGCATCCGGGCGCTCAGGTGCGGATGGCGCCTTTGATGTCGATGCCGGTGAATACGGTGGTGCGAGTTTGAGGGGGTGACCGGTGGCTGCTCGGTCTGGCGGGAATGCGACATGTGAGTCGCGAGCCGCAAGCTTGCGGACCGTTCCGACGGAAGCGGTCTCCGTGCCGCTTGCTAGGTTGGCCCCATGAGGAAAGCCCCTGCTACGCGCAGTGTCGCGGCCGACGAACCGCTCGGCTTCGTGGTCGCGTCGGTGGGTAACGCGGCGGCGCTGGCGTTCGAGGCGGCGTTGGCGGAGGCGGATGTGCATCCCCGGCATTTCGCGGTGATGCGGGGGCTGCGGGACGGGCGGGAGCAGTCGCAGCAGCAGCTCGCCACCGCGCTCGGGATTCCGGCGAGCCGGCTGGTCGGGTTGTTGCAGGTGCTGATCGACCGGGGCTTCGTGGAGCGGCGGGAGGCGCCGCAGGACGCTCGGGCGAAGCTGGTGCGGCTGACGGATGCCGGGCGCGGTGAGTTGCAGCGGCTCTTCGAGCTGGCGGGGGAGTCGGAGCGGCGGTTGACCGCGGGGCTGAGTGCGCAGGACCAGGCCGAGCTGCGGCGGTTGCTGGACGTCGTGTACGGCAATGTGGCGCCCGAGAACGCGCAGGTGGGGCCCGCTCGGGTCTGGTGATCGGGGGGCTCGTGGCCCGCTGCCGGCGGCGGAGAAGACCTTGACCCAGACCGCCTCACCCGCCGACCGCGACAGCATCTCGGCCTTCCTCGACCAGATCCGCCGCGCCTGGGACGCCGCCGACGCGACCGCCTACGCGGCGCTGTTCGCCGAGGACGCCTCCTATGTCATCTTCCTGGGCGATGCCATGTTCGGTCGCGACCAGATCGGCCAGACCCACCACGACGTCTTCACCAAGTGGCAGAAGCCGTCGACAAGTTCCAGACCTGCATGCTGCGGCGCGTTGGCCGGGGCTGGGAGTGCGTGGCGTTCCAGAACACTGAGATGAGCCGCCGCGCCAAGCGCGCCTATGCGAACTGAGGCGGGGCGGCTGCCTGCCTACTCGTTATTACGAACGCTGATACAGGCCGTCGATCCGGCCACGGGCCAGTACCGGCCCGGCGGCCGCCAACACCTTGCGCGGCTGTGCTTCTTCCGCGCCGCCCTTGGAGCCGATGGCCACCGGTTCGGCCAGAGCGAAGAGCTGGAAGACGTACCGATGCGGCCCGTGGCTCTTCGGCGGCGCCATCCCGATCCATCCGCGTCCCGAGCTCGACCGCAGCAGTCGCACGCCGCGACCGGGGCGTTCCGCCGAAAGCGCGCCGTGCTCCAAGCCGGTCACGGACGGCTCGATCAGCGCGAGCGCGTGGATGTACGGCGTCGCCATAGGAGCATCGGGGTCCTCGACAACCAGCAACAACTCCGCCGTTCCCGATGGCGCCGCCGACCACGCCAATGCCGGCGACAGCTCCTGGCCGCCGAGTCGTATCCCCGCGTGGATCTGCGGAATCGGCCCTCCTTCGACGAAATCAGGGCTCGCCAATACAAGCGCTCCCGGGGATTGAAGCCCCTCCGCGTCCCAAGCCAGTTCCACCATCACTACCCCCTCCGCAACCGAGCCAGTTCCTCCGTGGCGCCGACCTGCGACCGCTCGATGAACCGCAGCAGCACCCGCATCTCGTCGAGCGTGAACTCGGCGAGATCGTCGTGCGACCGCGCCGTGAGCCCGTCGTAGTACGCGGCGATCCGCGCCAGCCCCTCGCCGGACGCCTCGATCAGCACGCGCCGCCGGTCCTCGGGGTCGTCCGTGCGTGTGACGCACCCGGCCGCGTCGAGCCGGTCGATCATCCGCGACACCGACCCCGGCGTCAGCCCGACCTCGCGCGCGAGCTCGGCCGCCGTCGCAGGGCCCTGCATGTGCAGCACGTGCAGGCAGTCCAGGTCGCTGGCGGTCACGCCCATCCGCTCCGCGATCACGCGGTTCAGCTGCGAGATGGTGTTCACCCAGCTCGGCAACGCGGTCATCACGCGTTGCTCGATCTCGCGGCGTGTGGCACGCGCCATCGGCCGACCCCCTCTCCGAGGTGGCTCAGCTTACGGAAAGATGTTGCGTGACGCAATCATTGTGCTGAGCACTCAGTGCGTCGCACACCGGCTTCAAGCGGCAGAGCCGGTGGTGGCGGCCGCGGCGGGAGCGGCCGTGGCCCCCGGCCCGGGCAGAGCATCGATACCGTCCGCATGCATCGGCTCGCCGCAGTGCGCGCACCGCAGCTCCGCATGGCTGATCTCCCCGCACGCATGGTGCCGGTACAACACCGGCGGCCCGGCCTCGCCGGACAGCCACTTGTCGCCCCACGCCGTCATCACCATCAGCAGATCGACCAGCTCGGTCCCCTTCTGCGTCAGGTGGTACTCGTACCGCGGCCGCTGGTCGTACGGCCGCCGCTCCAGCACCCCCTGCTCGACCAGGTACCCCAGCCGCTCGGTCAGCACCTTGCGGGAGATCCCCAGATCGGCCTGGATCTGGTCGAAGCGCCGCAGCCCGACCCACACGTCCCGCAGGACCAGCGGCGACCAGGGCTCCCCGATCACGTCGAGCGTGCGGGCGACCGAGCACGCGGCCAGTTCCTCGCTGAAGTTCGTGCGCTGCATGCGACCAGTTTAGCGCTCGGGGTTCCCTCAGGGAACCCAAGGTGCTACGGTTCACTCAGCGACAGGGTCTCTTAAAGGAACTCCAGAGGGGAACACCGCCATGGGCAAGGTCTTCACCGCCCTCGCCGTCTCGGTGGACGGCTACATCACCGGCCGCGATCCCAGGGCCGGTCGCGGTCTCGGCGACGGCGGGACGCTCTTCGACTGGTACTTCGACGGCGACACGCAGAGCCGCGTGCTGTCCGCCTTCCACCTCAGCGAACCCAGCGCCCGGGTCTTCGACGAGGTCGCGGGCCGGCTCGGCGCCGTGGTCGTGGGCCGTAACACCTTCGAGGACTCCGACCGGTTCGGCGGCGGCAGCCCGCACGAGAACGTGCCGCTGGTCCTGCTCAGCCACCACACCGACGGCGTCTCCGATCGCCAGACGGTGGTCACCACCGGCATCGCGGACGCCGTCGCCGCCGCCGAGAAGCTCGCCGGCGGCAAGGACGTCGGCCTCATGGGCGGCGGCGTGACCACCGAGGCGCTGAAGGCCGGCGTGGTGGACGAGCTGATCCTGCACCAGGTGCCGATCCTGCTCGGTGCGGGCCGTCCCTTCTTCCAGGAACTGCCGAAGCACATCCGGCTGAACCTCGTCGAGGCCGTCCCGGCTCCCGGCGTCACCCACCTTCGTTATGAGGTCCAGAAATGACGCTCGACCCGGAAATCCGCCGCATCCTCGACGCCGCCCCGCTGGTGCACCTCGCCACGGTCATGCCCGACGGCGCTCCGCACTCGGTCACCATCTGGGCCGCACCGCACGGCGACCGCATCGCGATCCTCACCGGCCCGGACAGCCTCAAGGCCCGCAACATCCGCCGCGACCCGCGCGTGGCCCTGTCGCTGACCCCGGTCGACAGGCCCAACCTGCCGGTCGCTGTCCGCGGCCGGGTCGTGGAGTGGGTCGAGGGCGACGCGGCCTGGGAGATCATCGACCCGATCGCGATGAAGTACATCGGCCAGCCCTACGACCACAGCATGGACCGCGTCGTCCTGCTCATCGAGCCCGAGCGGCAGAGCGTGGGAGTGGGCTGATCCGGCCCGGTCCCGGCCCCCGTCACCAGCCGAGGTCACCCTCCCGATCGACGAACCGCCCCGATCCGGCCCCCGGCCCCTCGGTGGCGAGCGCGACGATCGCGTCGGTGCCCTCGGTGACGGTCTGAAAGCCGCGGTGGTCGTTCAGATCGGTCGCCGTATAGCCCGGGTCGGCGGCGTTGATCCGGATGTCCGGCAGCGCCTTGGCGTACTGCGTGGTGAGCATCGTCAGCGCGGCCTTCGAGGCGCAGTAGAGCGGCGCGATCACCTTGGACTCGACGCGCTCCGGGTCGTGCGTGAACGACAGCGAGCCCATGCCGCTGCTGACGTTGACGACCGCCGGGTCCGCCGACTCGCGCAGCAGCGGCAGGAACGCCGAGATCGTCCGCACCGCCCCGGCCACGTTGGTGTCGAGCACGGCGAGCGCGTCGGCGCCGGTCAGGGAACCGGGATCGCCGGAGGGGCCGTGGATCCCGGCGTTGTTGACCAGCACGTCGATCCGGCCCTCGTGGCCGGCGACGTCCGCCGCCGCGGCCGTGACCGACGCGTCGTCGGTGACGTCTATCTGCACGAAGCGCGCGCCGAGCGCGTCGGCGGCGACCTGACCCGACTGAGCGTTCCGAGCACCGAGCAGCACAGTGTGGCCGAGCCCGATGAGGCGCCGGGCCGCCTCGTGGCCGAGCCCCTTGTTCGCCCCGGTGATGAAGATGATTGCCATGGCTTCATGATTCGCCCGCTGCGAATCGGCGGCCAGGACCGGCTCAACGGTAGGAACGGCAGTACCACCCTTGAGCAGGCCGCGCGGCTCGACGGTGAGCGAACATGGAATACGTGAGCACTCCACCGGCAACCGACCTCGGCGCGACGATCCGCACCTGGCGCGACCGCCTGCCGCCCTCCGCGCTGGCCCTCCCGTCGGGCCGTGCACGCCGGGCCGCCGGCCTGCGCCGGGAAGAGCTCGCCGAGCTGGCCGGGGTGTCCGTGGACTACCTGGTCCGGCTGGAGCAGGGCCGGGCTACGACGCCGTCGGCCCCGGTCGTGGCGGCGCTGGCGCGGGCCCTGCAACTGACGGTCGCCGAGCGCGACCACCTGTACCGCCTGGCGCACCTCGTCCCGCCGACGGACGACATGATCAGCGACCACATCCCGCCCGGCGTGCACCGCGTGCTCAGCCGCCTCGGGGACACGGCGGTCGCGGTGTTCGCCGCGGACTGGGAGCTGGTGTGGTGGAACCGGGGCTGGGCCGCGCTGCTCGGCGATCCGGCCGCGACCGCGCCCCGGCTGCGCAACTTCGCGCGCAGCAAGTTCCCGGTCGGCGCCGAGGCGGCGCGCCTGGCGCACTGGCCGGTGATCGAGTCCGATCCCGACATGGTCGACCGCGCGGTGGTCGCCGATCTGCGGCGCGCCACCGGGAGGTTCCCGAAGGACCGGCGGCTGGCCGGGCTGATCGCGGACCTGAGCGCGGGCAACGCGCGGTTCGCGCAGCTGTGGGCCTCCGGCACGGTCGGTGCGCATCGCGAGGACCACAAGAGGATCGAGCATCCGTCGGTGGGCACCGTGACAGTGAACTGCGATGTGCTGGGCGACGGCGACACCGAGCTGAAGATCGTGGTCATGACCGCGGCGCCGGGCAGCGAGGACGAGACCAAGCTGCGGCTGGCCGTGATCGCCGGCGCCGCGACCGCCGCTCCCGCCGACGTGCCGACCGGCTGAGGCCCCGCTGACGATCACCTGGTGGATCCAGCCGAACCTCAATCCGGACCTGCCCGACGACCACCGGATTCGCGCGGCGCGTCCGCCCAGAACCGCCCCCTGGCGTTTCCCCAGAGAAAGCATCCCCTTTAGGGTGGGCGTCTATGAAGCCACTGGGGTTATCCGATCCGCGGCGGATCGGACCCTACCGGATCTTCGCTCAGCTCGGGCGCGGCGGTATGGGGAGGGTCTTCCTGGCCGGGGCGCCGGACGGGCGGCTCGTGGCGCTCAAGCTCGTGCACGTGCAGCACGTCGAGGAGCCCGGGTTCCGGGAGCGCTTCCGCCGGGAGGTGGCCGCCTCGCGGCGGGTCTCCGGCGCCTACACCGCGCCGGTCGTCGACGCCGACGTGGAGACCGAGATCCCGTGGCTGGTCACGGTGTTCGTGCCGGGCCCCTCGCTGCGCGAGGCGATCGACGCCGCCGGACCGCTGCCCGCGGACACCGCCGTACGGCTGGCCGCCGGGCTGGCCACCGCGCTCGGCGAGATCCACGCCGTCGGGCTCGTGCACCGCGACCTGAAGCCCTCCAACGTGCTGCTGGCCGCCGACGGCCCGCGGGTCATCGACTTCGGCGTGGCGCGCGTCACCGACGGCAACACCAGCGAGCTCACGCACACCGGCTGGCTGGTCGGCTCGCCCGGCTACATGTCGCCCGAGCAGGCCGAGAGCAAGCCGCTGACCCCGGCCAGCGACATCTTCTCGCTCGGCGCGGTGGTGTACATGGCGTGCACCGGCACCGAGCCGTTCATGGGCGCCTCGACCCCGGCCACGCTGTACAACGTCGTGCACGCCGAGCCCGACCTGGAGGCGGCGCCCGAGCAGCTGCGCGCCGTCCTCGCGGCCTGCCTGGCCAAGGACCCGGCCGCGCGTCCGACGCCGGAGCAGGTGCTCGCGCAGCTCGGCGACGTGCCGGCGGTGACCCGGACCTGGCCCGACGCCGTGCACGCGCTGATCACCGAACAGCACGACGCGGTGGTGGCCGCGCTGCGCGACGGCGGCGCGCCGGAGGATGTCGCCGTGGTGCCGCTGCTGGCCGCGATATCCGACACCGGAGCCGGGCCCGCCGAACCCCCGACCTCGGTCCGGTCCGGCGCGCCGGAGGGCTCGACGGTCGTCGGCGGGCGTGGCGATCGGCGTGCTCGCGGCCCGAGGCGGGCCCTCACCGCGGTCCTGGCCGTGGCGGCGCTCGCGGTCGGCGGCACGGCGGCGGCCCTGGTCTCGACGAGCTCCGGCTCGTCGCCGTCCGCCGCGAGCCCGCCGGTGTCCGACTCGGCGGCCCCCGAGCCGGGCTTCGGGACGCCTTCGGAGTCGGCGGGCACCCCGTCGGTGTCCCGGTCGGATTCGCAGCCCTCGACCCCGGCACCGGCGACCTCCGGCTCGAAGAGCGCGGGCGCGCCGCCGACCAACGTTCCGGTGACGGCTCCGTCGATGACGGCTCCGACGTCGAAGGACACGGCGCCGAACCCGGCGTGCCTCGACAACAAGGAGGCGTACACCCTCGCCGAGCAGAGGAACAGCGGCTCGCTGCCCTCCGACGCGAAGGTCACCGTCCAGAAGTGCGACCAGGGCTGGGCCGGGGGCCGACTCACGTCGGTGAGCTTCGGCAACGCCGTGGTCGTCTACGAATACGACGGCGCCCAATGGACTGCGGTCGATCTCGGGACAGCGATCTGCGAAGGCGTCGTGCGAGGGGCGCCCTCCGACGTCCGCAAGTCCATCGGGTGCTGAGCTGCCCCTCCTACTCCCACCGGTCCGGCCGCTCCTACATTTGCTTCAGCACGGCCTGCTTGGCCGTCGCGAACTCCTCGTCGGTGAGGATGCCGTCGCGGTGCAGACCGCCCAGCTCCCGCAGCCGCCGCAGCAGCGCGTCGTGATCGGAAACGGCGGCGGGCGCGGACGGCGCGGGTGTCTCAGGGCTCGCATTCGGGTGCGCCATCCGCCCCACGATCGCGGCGGCCAACACCGCGCTGGTCCCGCTCTCCTTCTTCGTCCCCCACAGCGCCAGACAGTTCGGGTCCAGTCGCGGGTTCGCCGAGACGATCCCGGCGTCCCCGCGCACGCGGAAACGGATCCAGCCCCAGTCCATCCCCACCGCAGGCCGCCACTCCACGCTCTCCAGCGCCGCCAGCGGCCACGTGCGGTTCCCGGCCGTGCGCTTCTTCCCGTCGGCCAGCCAGCCCCACTCCAGGCGTACGGTGTCGCCGTCGAAGGAGGCGGTGCCGTCGTTCCCGGTGGCCGAGATCGGCACCGACGGCGGCGCGATCAGGTACTGGTCGGTCGGCTCTGCGGAGATCTGCGCCACGCTCAGTGCGTTACGCACCTCGTCGGCGAAGTACTCCGCGACACCGCCGCGTTCGACCGGCACTTCTAGCTGGTAGGGGTCGGCCTCGTCGGCGAGCCGGCCGCCGCAGGCCTGCACCAGCGGATCGGCGCCGACGCGCAGCCGGAGACGGATGCGGCCCGCGCTGTTCTTCGCCTTCGTCCCGGCTTCGAAAGCGATTCCGGCCACCGCCTCCAGCGGTACCGCGATCTCGCCCAGTGCCGAACGCAGCCGCGGGACATCCTTCTCGTGACTCGGCACGACGCGCACCACGTCACCGTCGAAGGTCCACGTCCCGTTCTTCCCGATCAGCTCGGCCATGTCCCGATTAGATCAGGACTTGTCACCGACCATGTAGCGCAGCACTTGCGCGTACTCGTCCTTCACCCGGATCTTGTCCGACTCCGCCGTCAGCGCCAGCTCGATCCCGGCCGCGCCGAGCAGTTGGAACACCGCGCGCGCCATCGTGCCGGCTGGAAGTGGAGGCAGCGCGCCGGCGTCGATCAGGGCTTTGATGGTCCGCTCGATCAGCCCGAAGGCGTACTGCTCCTCGCTCGCCTTCCAGTCCGACCAGCCCAGCGCCACCGGCGCCTCCTGCCACACCAATCGGCCGTACTCCGGCTCGCAGCAGCACTCCAGGAACTCCTCCAGCGCGGCCTCGGCGGCGGCGCGGACGTCGTCGGCGTGCACCGCGGCGGCGGCCTCGACCCGCTTCAGCATCTCGGCCTCGGCCTGTTCGTGCACCGCGCGGAACAGCGCCGTCTTGTTGGCGAAGTGGTGGTAGACCGCGCCGCGCGTGGCCTGGATGTCGGCGGCGACGTCCTCCAGCGCCGTACCGGCGAAGCCGTGCTCTGCGAACCGGCGCGCGGCGGCCTCCAACAGAGCCGCGCGGGTCGCTTCCGAGTACTGCTCGCGCCTGCTCTTGACACCGGACATGCCCAGAGCATACGACATACACAGTGTATGTTTCCGACTCTGAGTATCCGAAGGGTCGTCCGGGCCCCGACGGACCCGGAGACCGAGGGGAGTCCGCATGACTGATCTCGAAACGCTCGAACAGCCCGAACCGCTCTTCAACCCGTTCGCCCCGGGATACACCGACAACCCCTATCCGGCGTACGGCCGGCTCCGGGCCGAGGAACCGGTCCACGAGCACCCGTTCGGCTTCTGGGTCCTGTCCCGGCACGACGACGTCTCCGCGCTGCTGCGCTCGGCCAACTCCGTCGACTACCGCAATTCCGCCGAGGACAGCGCGGCGCGGCTCCAGGCCGATGCCATGATCGAGGCCGCCGGTCCCGCGACCGGGGACACCCTCGACGCGTACGGCATGTCCATGCTCGACCGCGACCCGCCGGACCACACCCGGCTGCGCTGCCTGGTCTCGAAGGTCTTCACGCCCCGTTCGGTGGCCGCGCTGGAGCCGTTCGTCACCGAGCTCGTGGACGCCGCCCTGGACCGGCTCGCCGACGCCGGCGGCGGCGACCTGATCGAGGCCGTCGCCTTCCCGATCCCGTTCGCCGTCATCTCCCGGATGCTCGGCATCCCGGACACCGACCACGTGCGGATCAGGGAGCTGAGCGGCCTGCTGGTCCGCACGCTGGAGCCGATAGGCGACCCGGATCTGCTGATGGACATCAACCGGGCGCGTCTGGAGATGCAGGACATCGTCCGGGGTCTGATCGCCTACAAGCGCGAGCATCCCGGCGAGGATCTGCTGACCGCGCTGATCGCCGCCGAGCAGGACGGCGACCGGCTCTCCGACGAGGAGCTGGTGGCCCAGGTGGTGCTGCTGTACGTCGCCGGCCACGAGACCACGGTCAACCTGATCGGCAACGGCACGCTGGCCCTGCTGAACGCCCCCGAGGAGCTGAAGAAGCTGCGCGAGGCGCCGCAGCTGGCCGTCAACGCCGTTGAGGAAATGCTGCGCTACGACAGCCCGGTGCAGCAGTCGCGGCGGATCATCCTGGAGCCGTACGAGGTGCGCGGCAAGCTGATCCCGAAGGGCGCGTTCGTCATCGCCGGCCTGGCCGCGGCCAACCGCGACGAGGCGTACTGGGGCCCGGACGCCGACGAGCTGCGCCTGGACCGTCCCAACGCCCGCAACCACGTGGCGTTCGGCGGCGGCCCGCACCACTGCCTCGGCGCGGCGCTGGCCCGCCTGGAGGCCCGGGTCGCGGTCGAGCGGATGGTCGCGAGGTTCCCCGGTCTGGGGCTGGCAGGGGAGCCGGTGTGGAACGGCCGGATCAACCTGCGAGGACTGGCGCTCCTGCCGGTGACGGTGCGTGAGACCGGCAGGTGAGCAGGCTGCCTGCGGTGTCGCCGGGGTGGCCCGGATGTTCGACCGCAAGGCTTAGCATGGTCCGCTATGGCGGGCATAGCAGGGCTGCGGCGACCGGACGGGCCGACCTCCCGCCTCGGCAGGGGACCGGTGCGCGCCGGTGCGGCGCTGCTGGCGGTCGTGATCGTGGCCGTCGCCGCGCGATGCGCTGTCGACTCCTCGGGGGCGCAGCCCGAGGCGAAGGTGCAGGCGGCCGTGGCCGCCACCCTGGCCGCCCGGACGGCCGCCGTCGCCGCCCACGACAAGGCCGCCTACCTCGCCACCGACGTCGGCGGGACGTTCGGCGCCGCCGACGCGCAGGTCTTCGACAACCTGACGGCGCTGCCGCTGGCCTCGTGGACCGTGACGCTGACCGCCGGCCAGAGCACGGTGGCGAGGAAGCTCGGTTCGGCGCGCCTGTACCAGGTGACCGAGTCCTACGAGCTATCCGGCGTCGACTACAAGCCGGTGACCGACACCCGGTATCTGACATTCGTCGAGCGCGGAGACAGGTGGCTGCTGTCCACTAACAGCGACGCCGCAGCCGCTGGTCTGCACTCGGACACCCAGATTTGGGATCAGGGCGCGGTCTCGGTCGTGCACGGCTCGCGGTCGCTGGTCCTCGGGCTCGGCGGCGAGCAGCGGCTCAAGCCGTTCGCGGACCTGGCCGACCACGCCGCGACGAAGGCGGCGTCGGTGTGGGGCGCGGCGGGCTGGAAGGGGACCGTCGTGGTCGTCGTCCCGAATACCCAGGCGCAGGTCGAGACGCTGTTGAACAGCGCCGCCGGGAGCCTGACCGGGGTGGTCGCGATCACCGCCGGCGAGGGCGGCCAGGCACTGACCGCGGCCCCGGCCAGCCGGGTGCTGGTCAACCCGGACGCCTTCAACGGCGAAGCGCCGGACGCCTGGCAGTTCTTCTTCGACCACGAGCTCACGCATGTCGCCACGCGCGCCTGGACCACGCCGGCGGTGCCGCTGTGGCTCTCCGAGGGCGCGGCCGACTACACCGGCTACCTCGGCTCGTCCATCTCCCTCGACCGGCGGTTCGAGGAACTGGCGAGCGCGGTGTCGAAGGACGGCTGGCGGCCTCAGGAGCTGCCGACCACCGACGACTTCGCCGGATCGGGCGACTCGGTGTCGCGGACGTACCAGATCAGCAATCTGGCATGCGCGCTGATCGCGCAGAAGTACGGACAGGCGAAGCTAGTCGCGTTCTACAAGGCTGTCGGCACCGACCCGTCCGGGACCGACGACCCCGTCGACCACGCGTTCCGGACCGTGCTCGACACCACCACGGCCGACTTCACGGTCAAGTGGCGCACCTTCGTCCTGAACGAGGCGCACACCGTCACGGCGATCCTCGCCAAGAAGCACCCCTGACAGCACAGGTCCCGACGCCGGTCCGGTCGCCCGCCAGAGCGCGCGCAGCGCCAGCACCGCCGCGACCACCAACGCCGCGTTGCGTCCCATCAGGATCAGGCCGGAGTAGATCTGGCCGCCGCGCAGCGAGTGGTAGAAGAGCGGGAAGATCAGCTGGGTCACCGAGACCGCGCCGAGGACCAGCCAGGCCGGCGTGCGCATCAGGGTCTCGCGGCGGGCCAGGCACACGGCGGCCACGCCGAGGAGCCACACCAGGTACTGCGGCGACAGCACGCGGCTGGTGACGACGAAGACCAGTACGCCCGCGAAGCCCACATCGGCCATCATCGCCGGGAACGGGAAACCGCCGCGTACCGCCACCCGCCGCCGGATCAGCAGCAGCACGACCACCCCGACCGCGGTCGAGACCAGCGCCGCTTTGCCGGCCAACGAGACGCCAGGTCCGATGTACTCGTACGCGCCGTACTGAGTGTTCTCGATGTGTCCGGACCAGCCGAACCACTTGCCGGCCAGGAACGGCGTCGCGAACACCGACTCGATCTGGATCCCGCGGCTCTTCTGATTAGTCAAGAAGGACAGCACACCCGGGAAGAACAGCTCCAGTGCCAGCGTAGGTATCGCAGCCGTGGCCGCCGCCACGCCGAACAGCAGCCGGCCGTTGCGCCGCTTCGGCGCCCCGAACAGGAACGCCGCGGGCCACAGCTTGAGGAACGCGCCGACGCCGATCAGGACGCCGCGCGCCACGGCTGTGGACCGTTTGGAACGCAGCGTCACGGTCAGCGCGGCGACGGCGCTCGCGGTGACGACCAGGTCGTAGCGGCCGTAGGCCATCGGCCCGATCGCGGCGATCCCGAGCGTCCACAGCCAGGGGCCGGCAGGCGACGGCTGCTCGGGATCACCTCGTCTCGCCGCCCGCAGCAGCATCGCGAACACCGCGACGTCGGCCGCCAGGCACATCAGGAAGAACAGCACGTAGTAGCTGCCGGGCAGCCAGTGCGGGAGCAGCAGCGGGGCGGCGGCGCCGGGCGGGTACTGCCACTTCTGGTCGTCGAGCGGGAACCGTCCGTGGTCGAACGACTCGGTGATCCACTGGTGGTACAGCTTGACGTCACCGGTGACCGCGCCGCGGTTGAAGTACGGGAGGACGTTCAGGGCCAGCAGGAGCAGCAGGGCGCGGGTGGCCGCGTACCAGGGCACGACGGGCTGGCGGCGGACGATCCTCATGGTGCGTGCCATCCTAATCGGCCCCGCGCGGTGCTCGGCCCGGCGCGTCCGAACCGGGGGCCGGCACCGGCTAAACTCCGTTGAGTTAGCGGGCTGTCGCAGATGGAAGGCCGACCTTGACGATTCTCGTGGTCACGAACGACTACCCGCCCCGGCCCGGCGGGATCCAGCAGTTCGTGCAGAACATGGTCGAGCGGCTGCCCGCCGAGCAGACCGTGGTCTACGCCTCCTCCTGGCACGGCGACCCGTCGCGCTGCCGCGAGTTCGACTCCCAGCAGAAGCACCGGGTGATCCGCGAGAAGACCGGCATGCTCCTGCCGACCCCGGACCGGACGAAGCGCGCCGTGGCGATCGCCAAGGAGATCGGCGCGGAATCGGTGTGGTTCGGCGCGGCGGCTCCCCTGGGGCTGATGGCACCCGCACTCCGCAAGGCCGGCGTCCAGCGCCTGGTCGCCACCACCCACGGCCACGAGTCCGGCTGGGCCAAACTCCCCGGCGCCCGCGACCTCCTCCGCAAGATCGCCGACGAGGTGGACTGCGTCACCTACCTCAACGAGTACCACCGCGCGCGCATCGCCCAGGCCCTGAGCCCCGCGGCAGCGTCCCGCATGGTGCAGCTCACACCAGGCGTGGACGTCGACATGTTCCACCCGCACCCCGCCGGCGCAGCCGAGCTCCGCGCCTCCCTCGGCCTCGCCGACCGCCCGGTCGTGGCCTGCGTGTCCCGCCTGGTACCCCGCAAGGGCCAAGACACCCTGATCAGGGCCCTGCCCCTGATCCGCCGCGCCGTCCCCGACGCCGCCCTGCTGATCGGCAGCGGCGGCCCATACAAGGAGACCCTGCAGAAGCTGGCGGCCGAGCAGGGCGTCGCCGAGCACGTGATCTTCACCGGCTCGGTCCCCTGGGAGCAACTGCCAACCCTGTTCGCAGTCGGCGACATCTTCGCAATGCCCTGCCGCACCCGCCGCTTCGGCCTGGACGTCGAGGGCCTCGGCATCGTCTACCTGGAGGCCTCAGCAGTCGGCCTCCCGGTAATCGCCGGCGACAGCGGCGGCGCCCCAGAGGCAGTCCTGGAGGGCGAAACCGGCTACGTGGTCCCCGGCGACTCAGTCGAGCGCACAGCCACCCGCTGCGTGGAACTCCTGCAGGACCCGGTGAAGGCCAAGGCCATGGGCGAACGCGGCCGAGCCTGGGTCGAGCAGACCTGGCAGTGGGACTCGATCGCCGCCACCCTCCGCCGCCTGTTGGACCCGACAGCTACCGTCGCCCCATGAAATTCATGGTCCTGATGTACGCCGACCCCGCAACCACCGCCGCGATGACCCCCACCGAACGCACCGCCGTCTTCGCCCGCCACGAAGCCCTCCACAAGGACCTGGAGAGCACCGGCGAGATGCTGAACGGCGCCGGCCTGGCGTTCCCAGCAGACACCACGACCCTGCGCTGGCAACCCGACGCCGCCCCGACGGCGGCGGACGGACCATTCGCGGCGGCGGCAGAGCACGTGACGGCGTACTACGTGGTCGAGTGCGAGAGCGCGGAGCGCGCGAAGGAGATCGCGGCGCGAGTACTGGACTTCCACGTGGTGGCTGTCGAGGTGCGACCGATCCACGACTGGTTCGGGATGGGCGCGGCGCCGGAGGCCGGAGCAGAGGCCTGACTCGCCTCATGGCGGCCCGGCTGGTGCGGCCCGGCGGTGTGCAGGGCGCCGCCCGGGCGGTGACGGGCCAGCCCCGGCTGGCCACGTGGTGAGTGGTGTCCGACCGGACCATGCGGGGTGTTGGTTCTGGGTCCCTCGCCGCGTCGGCGGGCGAAGCCAACCTGGCCGGTTTGGTGGTGTCCAGCCGGACGGAGCCGGACCACAGCAACAGCGATGCGGCTTGAGAGGCTGTTATCAATCCGAACAGGGTGCTTGGTGTGGTCTCGTTCGGGTGATCTGGGAGTAGGGGCAAGGCCTCCGGTGTAGCTCACAGGTGTCTAAGCCAGTGGCTGCCGGAGGCCTTGTTGTCTTCTTTGTACGTGATCGATGCTGGGTCGTCGGTGCACCACGCCGTGTCGTGTGATTGTTTGGCGCACAGGTTCGGCAATGCCGGTGACCGGCCGGTGCGGGCGCGGGTCTATCCCACCGATCTTACCGATGCGCAGTGGGGGCAGATCAGGCTGTTGATTCCGGTGCCGGGTTGGATGGGTGGGCGCGGCGGCCGGCCGGAGGGTTTCTGCCACCGGGAGATGATCGACGCGGTGCTGTATCTGGTCGACAACGGCATCAAGTGGCGGGCGATGCCGACCGATTTCCCGGCTTGGGACGCGGTCTACCGGTTCTTCGGCCGCTGGCGGGATGGCGGGGGGCTGCAGGTGTTGCACGACCGGGTTCGGCGGGCCTGCCGCGAGGAGGCCGGGCGTGGTGCCGAGCCCAGTGCCGGGGTGATCGACGCCCAGTCGCTGCGCGCGGCGGCCACGGTGGGCGCCGACCGGCGTGGCTTCGACGCCGCGAAGAAGGTGGCCGGCACCAAACGACACATCGTGACCGACACGTTGGGGCTGCTGCTGGCGGTGCTGTTTACCCCCGCCGGGCTGCACGACCGAGACGGCGCGCTGCCGCTGCTGACCCGGATGCGCCGCACCTGCCTGCGCATCAGCCACCTGTGGGCCGACGGGGGATACGCCGGACGGCTGGTCGACTGCCTCGCCGAACAACTACGGCTGCACCTTGAGATCGTCAAACGCACCGGAACCGCCCCAGGCTTTCAGGTCCTGCCCCGCCGTTGGGTGGTCGAGCGCACCCTGGCCTGGATCAGCTGCTGCCGCCGCTGCGTACGCGACTACGAACGCCGCACCGACACCGCCGAGGCCATGACCTTCTGGGCGATGCTGAAAACCATGATCCGCCGCCTGGGCCTGCCGGCGGCACCACTCACACCCGGCGGAACAACCCCGGCGCCGGCTCGGCCAGCCAGCCCCGCTGCACCAGCCGCTTGAGCTTGGACCGCATCAACTCCACCTCATTGGTCCCGGTACCGGCGCCCACCACCCGGCACACCTGCACCGACCGCAACCCCTCAGCACTGTCGGCCACCGCCGACCACACCTGCCGATACACCCCCGGCAACACCTCACCGCTCATACCCCGCTCACACACCGGCACCTGAGCAGGCGGCCCCGCAGGCCGACCGGGCCCGGCCGACCGGGCCCCGCCCGACGGTCCGGCCAGCACCAACGCCAACGTCCGCCGCGTGATCGCCACCTCCTCCAGCACACGCTCGGCATCAGTCAACTGCGACCGCAACTGCTCCACCTGCGCCCGCACCGCCACCTCATGCCCATCCAGCAGCGCATCCACCGACACCACCCGCGACACCTCCAACAGCACCGAAACGAACAACAACTACGCCTCGAACACTGCCATCAACAACACCAGCCCACACCACCCAAACCACACCATTCTCCCAGCTCACACACTATGTTCGGATTGACAACAGCCTCTGACGCCACCAAACCGGGCTGGTTCCGTAAGGCGACGACGCGGCGAGGGGCACAGAACCCGGCGACCACAAGCAACACCGCCACCAAGCAGCGCAACGCAGGCAACAGCGGACAGAAAGCCGACCAGTCGCGGACCGCCGCCGAAGCGCCGGACGCACGGGTCGCCCCCTCGCTGTAGAGCGCCCGCCGGAGGCCTCAAGGTGCCCACCACGCACGACGATTGCCGCCTACGACATGCGCAGTGACTCGGACGCATGCGTGGTCGTGCCCCCGAAAACCGCCAGCCGCCAGCGCGAAATGAGTCGCTCAACCGAACTGCGTCCCCCTGCGAGGCCATCCAACCATTGGCGAAGCCGTAAAGATCGCCTGCAAAACCAACCACACGCCAACCGCAACCAAGTCACCCAACCACGCCCGCAGCCCCCTGACACAGGGCCCCCTACCCTCTACCCCCCACTCCCCGCGAGCCCCCGCGCCCGATAAGGCCCCTCCACAGCCGCAACCTCCTCCGCCGTAAGCTCGATCTCCAAAGCCGCCACCGCATCATCAACGTGATGCGGCTTCGTCGCGCCGAAGATCGGCGCCGTCACCCCCGGCCGGGTCAGCAGCCACGCCAACGAGATCTGCGCCGGCGGCACGCCCCGCGCCTTAGCAATCGCCTCGACCGCGTCCACCACCGGATAGTCCTCCGCGTTGTAAAGCTCCGACGCGAACGGATCGCTAGTCGACCGAGTCGTCGTAGCCGCACCCTCCCGATCCCTAGCCCCGGCCAGCAGGCCGCGCGCCAGCGGACTCCACGGCAAGATACCAACGCCCTGATCGATACAAAACGGGATCATCTCCCGCTCCTCCTCGCGATACACGAGGTTGTAGTGGTTCTGCATCGACACAAACCGCGTCCACCCGTTCAGATCCGCGGTGTACTGCGCCGTCGCGAACTGCCACGCCGCCATACTCGACGCCCCGATGTACCGCGCCTTCCCGGCGCGCACCACATCGTGCAGCGCCTCCATCGTCTCCTCGATCGGCGTCTCGGGATCCCAGCGGTGGATCTGGTACAGGTCCAGATAGTCCGTGCCGAGCCGACGCAGCGAGGCGTCGATCGAGGCCATGATGTGCTTACGAGACAAACCAGAGTCATTCGCGCCAGGCCCGGTCGGGTAGAAGACCTTGGTCGCCAGGACGTAGTCCTCCCGGCGCGCGAACAGCTTCGGCAGAATCCGTCCGGTCACCACCTCGCTCGCCCCGCCGGAGTACATGTCCGCCGTGTCGAAGTACGTGATCCCCGCCTCGGCCGCACGGGCCACCAGAGGCAGCGCGGCATCCTCGGGCAGGATCCAGGCCCGGGACTCCGGGCTGCCGTAGCTCATCATGCCCAAGCACAGGCGCGAGACCTTCAGACCACTGCGGCCCAGTCGTGTCTGTTCCAAATTACTCATTCCCCTCTAAACCCTCTAACCCCTCTAAGAGATGTACGCAGCCAAGAATCGCGCCGTGACCCCCGACCCGCCACCGGATACCCGACCCGGCGTCCCCTCGGCCACGACCCGCCCACCGTCCCTCCCAGCCCCGGGCCCGAGGTCCAGCAGCCAGTCGGCAGCCGCCGCGACCCGCAGGTCGTGCTCGACGATCACCACCGTGTTGCCCTGGTCGACAAGCTCCTGCAACCGCGCCAGCAGCAAGTCGGCGTCGGCCGGGTGCAGCCCGCTGGTCGGCTCGTCCAGCAGGTACAACGTGTGCCCCCGCCGCGCCCGGTGCAGCTCACTCACCAGCTTGATCCGCTGCGCCTCCCCGCCCGACAGCGTCGTCGCGCTCTGGCCGAGCGTCAGATAGCCCAGCCCGATGTCGTCGAGCAGCCGCAGGATGCGGTGCGCGGCCGGCAGTTCGCCGAGCGCGTCGAAGAAGCCCAGCGCGTCCTCGACGCTCAGCGCGAGAACGTCGGCGACCGACTTGCCGTCGACGAGAACCTGCAGCGTCTCAGGGTTGTACCTCGCACCGTGGCACACCGGGCACGGCGCGGATTCCGTAGGCAGGAAAAGGAGTTCCACGCTCACCACGCCCTCGCCCTGGCAGTTCGGGCACCTGCCGTCGGGCAGGTTGAAGCTGAAGCGGCTCGCCGTGTACCCGCGCGACTTGGCGAGCGGCTGGGCCGCGAACAGCTTGCGAACAGCATCGAAGAGCCCTGTATAAGTCGCCAGGTTCGACCGCGGCGTCCGCCCGATCGGTTTCTGATCCACCTGAACCAGCCGGTGAACGGCCTCCAACCCCTCGGCCTTCGGGATCGCTACGATACGGTCGTCGTCCAGCGCGGCGGAGTCCTCATCCGAAGAATCCGCATCGTTTTCGGCCACTTCCGAAGTACCGAGGTGGTCCCGCACCGTAGCCGCCAGCACCTGCCCGACCAACGTCGACTTGCCCGAGCCGGAAACGCCGGTCACCGCGGTCAACGTGCCGAGCGGAAAGCGCACGGTGACACCGTCGAGGTTGTGCCGCGTGACGTCATGCAGCGTCAGCCACGACGACGGCTCGCGAACGCCGCCCGGCGCGATGCTCGGCGCGTTCCCGAACAGATAACGCGCGGTCGCCGACTCCGCGACGTCCTTCAGCCCCGCCTCCGGCCCGCTGTACAGCACGCGGCCACCATGCGTCCCGGCCCCCGGCCCGAGGTCGACGAGCCAGTCGGCGTCGGCGATCACCCGCGGGTTGTGTTCGACCACGAAGACCGAGTTCCCCGCAGCCCGCAACCGCTGCAACGCGGTCAGCAGCAGCTCGGTGTCAGCCGGATGCAGGCCGGCGGACGGCTCGTCGAGCACGTATAAGACCCCGAACAAACCGCTGCCGAGCTGCGTAGCCAGATGCAGACGCTGGGACTCGCCGCCAGAAAGCGTGGACGTGGCCCGATCGGTGCCGAGATACCCGAGACCGAGCTCAGTCAGGGTTTTGAGATGCTCCTCAAGATTCTCGATCAGCGCCACCGCAGCCTGCCGCCGCTCCGGCGACAGTGCCTCGGTGTCGGGATGAACACGAGCCCGACGCAGCAGATCGGCCAGCTCGGTCAGAGGCAGCGCGGTGGCGCGGGCGATATCGACCCCTGCGATGGTGACGCTCAGCGCGAAGGGGTTCAGGCGCCGTCCCTCGCAGGTCGGACACGGTTCCTCAGTCAGGAAAGACGCGGCCTTGGCCCGCAGCGACGCGCTCTTCGTGGTGGCGTAGGTGTGCAGCACCCAGCTGCGCGGCGACATGTACGTCCCCTGATACGGCCGGGTGATCCGGTGCGCCTCGCGGACCGGATGCACCGTCACCACCGGCTGCTCCTCGGTGGTCAGCAGCCAGTGCCGCCGCTCGGCCGGCAGCGTCCGGAACGGCGCGTCGATGTCGATGCCCAGCTCGCCGAGGATGTCGCGGTAGTTCTTGCCCTGCCACGCCCCGGGCCACGCGGCGACCGCCCCCTGCCGGATGCTCAGCTCGGGATCGCCGACCAGCCGGTCCTCCTCGACGGTGTGGCGGCGCCCGAGCCCGTGGCAGGTCGGGCAGGCGCCGACCGCGGTGTTCGGCGAGAACCAGTCGGAGTCGACCGGCTCGGCCCCGGCTGGATAGGTGCCCGCGCGGGAGTAGAGCATGCGCAGCACGTTCGAGACCCGGCTCACCGTCCCGACGCTGGAGCGCGCGCTGCCCGCGCCGTACTGCTGCCGCAGCGCCACCGCCGGCGGCAGTCCGCTGATGCCCCCGACCCGCGGCGCCCCGGCCTGCTCGATCAGGCGGCGCGCGTACGGGGCGACGGATTCGAGGTAGCGGCGCTGCGCCTCGGCGTAGATCGTCGCGAACGCCAGCGACGACTTCCCCGACCCCGACACCCCGGTGAACGCCACCACCCGGTCGCGCGGCACCGCGAGGTCGACGTGGCGGAGGTTGTGCTCGGTGGCGTCGTGGACCCGGATCATCGGATCGGAGCCCGCGCTCGGCTGCTCAGCGGGCGTGTCGACCATGCGATCACGGTATCGGCGGGCGGCTGGGGACGCATGTCTTTGTGTCTGTGGCGACGAAGTCTGTGGCGACGAAGACCGGGGGCGAAGAGCCTGACCAGCCCCGACTCCGCTCCGCAGATGTCACCCGCCCCGGTTACGCTCGCACCGTGGCCCCCGTCCCGCCCGCCCGCCACCTGCAGCGTGCCAAAGACCTCGCCGACTCGCGCTACGCCGAGCCGCTGACCGTCGCCGACCTCGCCGAGGCGGCGCGGCTGTCGCGGGCGCACTTCTCGCGGGAGTTCCGGCGGGCGTTCGGGGAGTCGCCGCACGCCTATCTGCTCACGCGGCGGTTGGAGCGGGCTGCCGCGCTGCTGCGGTACACCGACTACGCCGTCGCCGACATCTGCTGCGCGGTCGGGTTGACCAGTGTCGGGTCCTTCACGACCAGCTTCACCCGGGTCTACGGCATGCCGCCGGCCGCCTACCGCGCCGCGTATCCGCCGGCCGCCGACTACGCCCTCGTGCCCGGCTGCGTGCTGCGCGCGTACGGCCGGCCGAAGAACCGGACGTTTCGAGAAGACACCCGCGGGCCGGGGTCCTAGCGTGAGGCCATGATCTCCTACCTCAGCACCCAGCTCTGGGTCCACGATCAGGACGTGGCCCTCGACTTCTACACTCGCAAGCTCGGCTTCGTGGTCCGGATGGATGTCACGCTGCCCGAGATGGGGGGATTCCGCTGGCTCACCGTCGGGCCGGAGCACCAGCCGGAGATCAGCGTCGTGCTGATGCCGATCCCCGGCGAGCCGATCATGGACGACGCCACCAGGGCCAAGGTCGAGGACTTGATGGGTAAGGGCTTCGCCGGCACCCTCTTCCTCACGACCGAGGACCTGGAGGCCGAGTACGCCGCCCTGACGGCGCGCGGCGTCGAGTTCGTCGAGAAGCCGACTGACGAGCCCTGGGGCAGCGACTCCTCGTTCCGCGACCCGTCCGGCAACCACATCCGGCTCACGACGCCGCGGCCGCTGCCGCAGCCGTAGCTGCGCACCACGCACTGCGTACTGCGGTCAGCACCTACCGCGCGCTACCCAGGCCGCGGTCCGCCTCGCTCCCGGCCACCATCAGCGTGACCTCCTCCAGGCGGACGAAGCGGCCGTCGGGCGCGCGCTCGGCGAAGACGTACACCTCGTGCGAGGCCGTCGAGCCGTCGGCCTTCACGACGTCGATCGTGTGCCGCTCGGCGTACGCCGCCCCCTCGCCGAGCTCGTCGTGCACCCGGATCGTCCCGTCGGCGACGACGCCCCGCAGGTGCGCGATGTGCTCGGCGAACCCGGCGCGGTCGATCCACGCCCCGTCGGTGCGCTGGCGGTACTCCGGCGCGAAGTGCCGGTCGAGGGCATCGTCCAGGGGCAGGCCCGGGGTCAGCAGCAGGTCGGTCAGGGCGGTGGCGATGGTCGCGGGCATGGGGATAGTCCTTCCGAAGCGGTGATGCGTGCGAGGTGCACGCATCTCGTGCCTCGAACTGTAGCAGATGCGTGCGCGATGCACGCTATTCTGAAACTGTGCACGATGACCCCAGCCCCGATCACAACCCTGACCTCGGCCACGAGGTCGCCGAATCCCTCGGCCTGCTGATCCAGCGCGGCACCCGCGCCGGGCTCTACGCCGCGCTGGTCGAGGACGTCGCCGACGGCCTCGACGAGAACGCCTACCCGGTCCTGAGCGGCCTGGCCCGCACCGGCCCCCGCAACGCCGCCGACCTGGCCGCCGTGATCGGCTTGGACCGCTCCGGCGTGAGCCGGCACGCCTCGCGCCTGGAGGCGGCCGGCCTGATCCGCCGCGAGGCCGATCCCGCCGACCGCCGCTCGGTGCTGCTCGTCCTCACGGATGATGGCGCGGCCGCGGTCGCAAAGATGCGCGGGCGCTTCGCCGAGCGGGTCGCGTCGGCGCTTTCGACGTGGCCTCCAGGCGAGGCTGAGGCCTTCGCGCGAGGGCTGCGCCGCTTCGCCGAGGAAGGACCTTTCTGAACGCAAAAAGGGCGCCCCCAGAGGGACGCCCTTCCAGCTTGTGAGAACCGCTACTGCCCAGCCGTCTACTGCCCGGTCGTCGACCCGACCCCGGCGTAAAGCTCCTCCACGTCAGCGGCGTTCTCCAGCATCACCACGTTCCGCTTGAGCTTCATCGACGGCGTCACCTGCCCGCCCTCGACGCTCCACTCCGTGCCGAGCACCGTGAACTTCTTGATCGCCTCGGCGTGGCTCACCGCGCGGTTCGCGTCGTCGACCGCCTTCCGCACCTCGTCGTGCACCTCCGGGTCGGCGGCGGCGTCGGCGATGCTCCAGTCGGCCGGCTTGCCGTGCGCCGCGGCCCAGGTCGGCAGCGACTCCGGGTCCAGGGTGACCAGGGCGCCGATGAACGGCTGCTTGTCGCCGACCACCATCGACAGGTTCACCAGCGGGTGCGCGTTGATCCGGTCCTCCAGCACGGCCGGGGCGACGTTCTTGCCGCCGGCGGTGACCAGGATCTCCTTCTTGCGGCCGGTGATGGACAGGTAGCCCTCGTTGTCCAGCGAGCCGATGTCGCCGGTGGCGAACCAGCCGTCCTGCATGGCCTCGGCCGTGGCGGCGTCGTTGTGGTAGTAGCCGGAGAACAGCATCGGGCCCTTGACCAGGATCTCGCCGTCCTCGGCGATACGGATCGAGGCACCGGGGACCGGGACGCCGACCGTGCCGGGGCGGGACTTGCCGATCGGGTTCAGCGTGATCGCCGCGCACGTCTCGGTCAGGCCGTACCCCTCCTGCACCTGCAGGCCGATGCCGTGGAAGAAGTGCACCAGCCGGGTGCCCAGCGGCGCGCCGCCGGAGACCGCCAGCGTCGCGTTGCCGCCCAGGGCCGCGCGCAGCTTGCCGTAGACCAGCTTGTCGAACACCGCGTGCCGGACCTTCAGGCCCAGCGGCACCTTGCCCGCGTACTCGGCGCGGGACCAGGCGATCGCGGTGGCCGCGGCCTTGTCGAAGATGGCGCCCTTGCCCTCGGCGTGCGCCTTCTGCGACGCGCCGTTGTAGACCTTCTCGAACACCCGCGGCACCGACAGGATGAAGGTCGGCTTGAAGCCGCCCAGCTCATCGACGATCTTCTTGGTGTCCGAACAGTGCCCCAGCTTCACCCGCGCGGTCAGCGCGGCGGTCTGGATGACCCGGGCCAGAACGTGCGCCAGCGGCAGGAACAGCAGCGTGGAGCCGGAGTCGTTGAACGCCGCGGCCGCCATCCGCGTCACGTTCTCGCACTCGGCGAGGAACGTGCCGTGGGTCAGCACGCAGCCCTTGGGTCGGCCGGTGGTGCCCGAGGTGTAGATGATCGAGGCCAGCGACTCCGGGGTAGCGGCGCGGCGGCGCTCGGCCAGGTCCTCGTCGCTGATCGCGCTGCCGGCCGCGGTGAGCTCCTCGACCGCGGTCTTGCCGCTGTCCGGCTCGATCACCCAGACCTGCCGGACCAGCGGCGCGCCGCCCAGGCCCGAGCTGGTCTCGCCGGTACGCGCGGCCTCCACGCACTCGGCGTTGGCGCTGGTCTCGGCGAACACCGCGACCGCGCCGGAGTCCGACAGGATCCACTCGACCTGCTCGGCCGAGGAGGTCTCGTAGATCGGCACCACGACCGCGCCGGCTTCGAACAGCGCGAAGTCCAGCAGCGTCCATTCGTAGCGGGTACGGGACATCAGGGCCACGCGGTCGCCGACCGCGATCCCGGCGGCGGCGATGCCCTTGGCCACGGCGGTGACCTCGCCGAGGAAGTCCTTGGCGGTGACATCGCGCCACACACCGCCGACCTTGCGGCCCAGCAGTGCCGCGGCGGGGGCCTGTTCGGCCGCGTTGTGCACCACGTCGGTCAGATTGCCGGTGGCTCCGACCTCGTAAAGCGGCGGGACGCTGAACTCACGCACGGTTGTCTTGACTCCTCGTCTTCGAGGCCGGACGACGGGGCGGCCGGGCGCCGCGTGGGGTCGAGGCGCGCCCTGACGCTACTGCTTATTACCAACCGGTAGGTAGTACTTGATGCTGTTTCGTAACCTGTACGACTCCTGGCCATGCCAGTACTGCTGGACACCATCATGCCCTGCCTCGACCCTCGGCCGGTCGTCAGGTGCGGCGTACGCGATAGCCTTGGCCGCAACCACCGACGGCGAGGAGGCGGGCCATGTCCGAGCGCACGAAGTCCAGCATCGACATCGCGGCTCAGCCTGAGGCCGTGATGCGGGTGATCACCGACTTCGAGGCCTACCCACAGTGGACCTCTGAAGTGAAGGAAGTACGCATCGAAGAACGGGACGACGCGGGCCGCGCCACCAAGGCCTGGTACCGCATGGACGCCGGCGCCCTGCGCGACGAGCACACGCTGGCCTACGAGTACCCCTCCGATGTTGAGGTTCGCTGGAGCCTGGTGTCCTCGAACATGATGCGCGCGCTGGACGGCTCCTACGTCCTGGAGGCCACCGAGGCCGGCAGCCACGTCACCTACCAGCTCGCGGTGGACGTGAAGCTGCCGATGGTGGGCCTGCTCAAGCGCAAGGTGGAGAAGCTGATCATCGACCGGGCGCTGTCCGGGCTGAAGAAGCGTGTCGAGGCGATCTCCGCGTGACGCGTCTGCTCTTCCTGACCGGCCCCGGCGGTGCGGGCACCACGACCCTGGCCGCGGCCACCGCGCTGCGGGCCGCCGCCGAGGGCCACCGGGTGCTGCTGCTCGGGGTGTCCGACGCGGGCGAATTAGCCGCG
The DNA here is from genome assembly GCF_041262085.1 of Catenulispora sp. GAS73. Classification (NCBI taxonomy): domain Bacteria; kingdom Bacillati; phylum Actinomycetota; class Actinomycetes; order Catenulisporales; family Catenulisporaceae; genus Catenulispora; species Catenulispora sp. GAS73. The sequence continues at coordinate 232,077 of NZ_JBGCCM010000011.1, read as the reverse complement.
GTGCTCGGCGCCTCGGGCGTGTCGGGGGACGGAAACGTCCTCGATATCGACGAGGGATTCGACCTCGAAGAACTCGAAGAAGACGGCGAAGCCGACCGTGAACTCGGCCCCGCCGCCGAGCGCGCCGCCCGCCGGGAGACCCTGGCCCGCCTGACCGTCCGCCGCTTCGACCCGGCCGCCGCCACCGAGACCGCCCTGGCCGACCTCGCGAAGCTGCTGTCCGGTCCGCTGGCCGCGGCGGGGCTGTCCGCGCCGGACGCCGCCGAGCTTGGCCCGGTGCCCGGGCTGCCGGACATCCTCGCGCTGCGCGAGATCTCGACCGCGGTCGCCTCCTCCGAGTGGGACACCGTCGTGGTCGACGGCCCGCCGCTGAAGGCCGCGCTGGCGATGCTGGCCTGGCCGGAGACCGCGGCGGCGGCGCTGCGCCGGGTGCGGCCGATCGAGGGCCAGGCGGCCCGCGCGCTGCGTCCGCTGCTGGCCGGGCTCGTCGGCCTGCCGACGCCGTTCGCGATGGTCACGCAGTGGACCGACAACGCCGCCGCCGAGATCGCCGGCGTGCGCGCGGCGCTGGTGCACCCCGGCAGCGTGGTGCGCGTCGTCGGCTCGTCCTCGGCCGCCGCGCAGCCGCTGCTGCAGGCCACCCCGACGCTGCTCGCGCTGCAGGGCCTGCGCGCCGATCTCGGCACCCTCGCCGACGTCACCCGGGTCCCGGACGAGCCGCTGGGAGTCGCGGCGCTCGAAGCCCTCGGCGGGCTCGTGTACAAGGACGCCGATCCCGGCCCGGGGCTGGTCGACCCGCCCGAGCCGACCATGATCACCGAGGCCGACGGCTACCGCTACGACGTGCCGCTGCCCGGGGTCGAGCGGGACCAGCTCGGCCTGGTGCGCTCCGGCGACGAGCTGGTGGTCAGCATCGAGGTGCCGGGGGTCGCCGCGCACCGCCGGGCGTTCCCGCTGCCGGCCGCGCTGCGGCGCTGCCGGATCGCCACCGCGCGCATCGCCGACGGCGTGCTGCGTGTCGGCTTCAAGCCGGACGAGAGCCTGTGGCCCGAGCGCTTCCTGACGGACCATAGTGAAGACACACAAAACGGCGACCGGTGACGGGAGGGACACAGCCGTGAGCGACGACCAGAAAGACATCCCCTTCGAGGACAGTCCGCCACGACCCGCCGGCACTGATCATGCTGGCGCCGATCACGCCGGCACTGATCACACCGGCGGTGCGGACACCGCAGATCAGGGGCACAAGGGTCCCGAAACCGGCAACCCGGACGCCGAGCCCGCGGAGCCGTCCGCGAAGGCTTCCGAGGAGCGGACACCGCCCGGCCCCGGCTCGACAGGGCCCACCGGCGTGCGCGAGGATCTCGGGACGCTCGCCGAGGAGGCGCGCAAGCTCTGGGCGACGCTGGAGGCGCGCGTCGTGGCCCCGGCGGTCCAGTCGTACCCTGAGGTGGCGCGCCATCTGGGCGCCGCCGGCCGGGAGGTCGCCGCGGCGCTCCGGTCGGCGGTACGCGGCTCCGAGCAGTCCTGGCGGACCGGCGGGCCCGACGGCGACAAGGCGCGGCAGCAGGAGAACATCACCGTCGAGCGGGTGGACCGGATCGATCCGCCCGAACAGAAGAACAGGGACTAATGACTCTCACCATCGGCGTAGACATCGGCGGCACGAAGATCTTGGCCGGCGTGGTCGACGAGACGGGGAAGATCCTCGACTCGGTCAAAGTCTCCACTCCGGAGAACTCCGACCTGACCGCCGACGCCATCGCCGAGGCGGTACGCAAGGTCCGCGCGGACTACGAGATCGGCGCCGTGGGCCTGGGCGCCGCCGGCTTCATCGACGCCGACCGCGCCACCGTGCTGTTCGCCCCGAACGTCTCGTGGGTCAACGAGCCGCTGAAGACCCGCATCGAGGAGCGCATCGGCCTGCCGGTGGTGGTGGAGAACGACGCCAACGCCGCGGCCTGGGGCGAGGCCAAGTTCGGCGCCGCCGCCGGGCACGACGACGTGGTGGTGATAACCGTCGGCACCGGCATCGGCGGCGGCCTGATCCTCGGCGGCTCGCTGTACCGCGGCCGCTTCGGCATCGGCGGCGAGCCCGGGCACTACCGCGTGGTGCCCGACGGCCGGCCCTGTGGCTGCGGCAACCGCGGCTGCTTCGAGCAGTACGCCTCCGGCAACGCCCTGGTCCGCGCGGCCCGCGAGCGCGCCGCCGCGGCCCCGGGCCGGGCCAAGGACCTGCTCGGCCTCGGCGACGGCACCGTCGAGGGCATCCAGGGCGCGCACGTCACCGAGGCCGCCCGCAACGGCGACGTGATCGCGCTGGCCGCGTTCAACGAGATCGCCGACTGGCTCGGCCAGGGCATGTCGGACATCGCCGCCCTGCTCGACCCCAGCGCCTTCGTCCTGGCCGGCGGCGTCTCCGAGGCCGGCGACCTGCTCCGCGCCCCGGCCGCCGAGGCCTACCGCCGCAAGCTGGCCGGCCAGGGGCACCGCCCCTACGCGCAGGTCCTCACCGCGACCCTGGGGCCGGACGCCGGCCTCATCGGCGCCGCCGACCTCGCACGGGTGTGAGCGCTTTCCTCTATAGCGATCACCGCCTAGCGTGGTGATCGCTATGGAGGAGACAGTACGCATACTCACTTACAACGTGCGGTCCTTAAGAGACGACCGCGCAGCGCTCGCACGTGTCGTGCGTTCCTGTGCCCCTGACGTGGTCTGCGTCCAGGAGGCACCCCGCTTCTTCGGCTGGCGGCGCGCCGCCCTGGCGATGGCGGCGTCCTTCGGGCTGCGGGTCGTGACCGGCGGCGCCAACGCCTCCGGCAACCTGCTGCTGGCAGGCCCCGACGTAAAGGTGGACGCCACAGAGGTGCTCTACCTGAAGCACCGCAGGGGCTACCACCTGCGCGGGATGGCGCTGGCCGCGCTGCGGATCGGCGACAGCCGCTTCACCCTCGCCTCGACGCACCTGAGCATGAACCTGGAACAGCGCGTCTACCAGGCCGGGGAGGTTTTGGGACACCTCGACGGGTTCGCAGAACGGAACCGGACGAAGGCGCGGATCCTGGCCGGCGACTTCAACAGCTACCCCGGCAGCGTCGAGTGGAACATCATCACCGAGCGGATGAACGACGCGTGGATGCTGGCCCCGGTGGGGGACGAGTTCACGTCGACCGGGGTGAATCCCTATCAGCGGCTGGACGCGGTGTTCGTCTCCAGGGACATCCACGTGGTGCGCGCCGGCGTGCCCACGGACCTCATCTCGAAGGCCGACGAGGCGCTGGCGACCGACCACCGGCCGGTGCTGGCGGTGGTGCGGATCTGAGGGGGCGGCGGTGATGGGCCCGTGGCGGTGGCGGCGGCCTGGTGACGGCCGTGGCGGTGGTTATGTAGGCGGCAGTGTCGGTGGCCTGCTGTACACATGTGCTAGGGGGCGAAAGTGCCTAACAAAATGCCGCGCCCGCAGCGACTCAGCCCCGCAGCCCCGCAGCGACTCAGCCCCGCAGCCCCGCAGCGACTCAGCCCCGCAGCCCCGCAGCGACTCAGCCCCGCAGCGCCTCAGACCACCGCACCATTGTCCGGATCGTCGTACTCATCCCGGTCCGGCTTCATCCGCGCCACCAGGCTGATGATCCCGCCGAACACTCCGATGATGGCCAGCCACCCGAAGTAGTCCGGCGTATTCCACTTCAGCAGCGTGTGCAGCACCAGGAATCCCACGCCGCCCAGCAGCAGCGTCCATGACGCCAGCGTGGCCGCGGCGACCTGCGGTAGCGGCGGGTCCGGCGGCTCGTAGTGCTCGACGTGGTCCAGCGGGTCGACCGTGGTCTCGTCGGTCGGTTCGACGATCTCCGGGTGCCATTCCGGCTGCGGGTCGAGCACCGGGTAGCGCACGATCTTGCGCGGCGCCGGGGTCTGTGGCCCCTGCGGCTGCGGGTCGGGGGCGGACTCGCCGTGGAAGGCGGCGACGAGCTTGTCGAACTCCACGCGTTCGCGCGCGATGCGCTCGTCCTCGGTCTCGGGCTCGTCGGACGTGTGCGGGGCTGACGTGTGCGGGTCGGAAGCGTGCGGGTCGGGCGTGTCGGGCGCGTTGGACCCCCCGGACCTGCCGGTGAGGCCGGACAGGTCGACCAGCCCGGGCAGTTCGGTCAAATCGTTCAGTTCGTTCAGCTCGTTCAGTTCGGGCAGGTCCGACCCCGCGCCGTCGGCGGCGGCCTCGGCGGTCGCCACCTCCTCGGCGGGCGCGTCGGCCGGCTCCCTCGACTCGGCGGGCTCCTCGGGCAGACCGGGCCCCGGTTGTTCGCTGGCGGTGCTCACATCAATTCCCCAACCCGGCGACCCGCCGGACGAATTCCACGCTTCCGGCATAGATCTGTTCCGCGTCGTGGTCCAGGGTTGCCACGTGCGAGCTCTTCTCCAGCACCTTCTCGGTCACGTCGGTGGAGGAGATGCGGGACAGGATCACGGCGCTGTTCGACGGATGGACGACCGGGTCCTTCTCCGACCGGTACACCAGGGTCGGCTGCGTGACCTTGGGCAGGTCGGCCTGAACGGTGCGCCAGCCCCCGGCGAAGGAGTGCAGGGCCTTCAGCGGCACCCGGTCGTAAGCCAGTTCGCTGACACCCTGCTTGTTGATCGCGTTCCCGATCCCGGGGACGCTGGGCACCAGGTGCTTGAGCACCGGCACCAGCTTGATGACCGCCTTGTCGGGCTTGACCGAGGCGTTGACCAGCACGATCCCCGCGACGTCGGCCCCGTGCCGCTCGGCCAGCCGCAGGGTGAGCGTGCCGCCCATCGACAGGCCCATGACGAACACCAGGTCGTACCCGGCCCGCAGCTCGTGGAACGCCCGGTCGACCTCGGCGTACCAGTCGTCCCAGGTGGTGACCTGCATGTCGTGCCAGTCGGTGCCGTGGCCGGGCAGCCGCGGCAGCCGCACCCCGAACCCGGCCTCCATCAGGTGCTCCGCCCAGGGGCGCAGCGACTGCGGCGAGCCGGTGAAGCCGTGGCACAACAGCACGCCGATCCGCGGTGCGGCCTGGCCGGCCGCCTCGGTCTGGTCGTGCGAGAAGGGTTCGGCACCGGGGAGCACGGGCGCGGTCATGGTCACCATCGTTCCACGGCGGACGGGGGGAGTACAGCGACGCCGCACGCAGTAGTGTTCGCTTCGGAAACCCGAAGATAACCCCGCGCGTTGCAGGTATGAAGTCACTGTACGCGTATATCGCCCTACGGAGAGGCAGACGGTTGTTCTACGGCTTGCTCAAGGTGATCTTCCTGGGGCCGCTTCTCCGGGTGCTCTTCCGGCCGTGGGCCAAGGGGCTTGAGCACATCCCGGCCGACGGTCCGGTGATCCTGGCCAGCAACCACCTGTCCTTCTCCGACTCCTTCTTTATGCCGTTGATGGTCCCGCGGCCGGTGTACTTCCTGGCCAAGAGCGACTACTTCACCGGCAAGGGCGTCAAAGGACGGCTGACCGCGGCGTTCTTCCGCGGCGTGCGCTCGGTGCCGATCGACCGGGCCAGCGCCAAGACCGCCGACCCGGCGCTGAAGACCGCGCTGAAGATCCTGTCCGAGGGCAAGGCGCTGGGCCTGTACCCGGAGGGCACGCGCTCGCCCGACGGCCGCCTGTACAAGGGCCGCACGGGCATCGCGCGCATCGCGCTGGAGTCCGGCATCCCGGTCGTGCCCTGTGCGATGGTCGGGACCTACGAGATCCAGCCGACCGGCCAGGTGATGCCTAAGATCAAGCGGGTCGGCGTGCGGTTCGGCGAGCCGCTGGACTTCTCCCGCTACCGCGAGGTGCCCGGCGCCGTCGACGACCGCTACATCCTGCGCTCCATCACCGACGAGATCATGTACGCGCTGATGGACCTGTCGGGCCAGGAGTACGTCGACATGTACGCCACCGACGCCAAGAAGATCCTGGCCGCCGAGAAGGCCGCCGAACGTGCCGAGCAGCGCGCCGAGGCGAAGAAGGCCGCCGCCGAGGAGCGCCGGGCCGCGATCGAGGAGCAGCGGCAGCTCGAAGCCGACGAGGACGCCCAGCGGCAATGAGCGGGCCGGGGGATCCGTCGTCGCTTGCTGCGCTGTCGCAGGATCCGCAGTCGCAGAGCCTCCAGCTGCCGAGCGCGCAGAGCTTGCATAGCGCACAGAGCTTGCAGAGTACGCAGAGCTTGCAGAGCTCTCAGAACGTGCAGAGCCCGCAGAGCGCGCAGAACTCACACAGTCCGCAGAACCCGCAGCCGCAGCAGCGCGGAGCCGTCGACACCGCGATGTGGCGCGCACTCGGCTTCTTCCGCTCTCTCGCGCTCCTCTACGCGATCGCCCGCTTCGCCGCCTCGTACGACCGCTACGCGCACATAGGCGGCGCGATCGCCGTGCTCTTCACCATGGCTGTCTGGACAGCCTGGACCGGCATCGTCTACCACCGCACCACCACGACCCGCCGCGCGCTGCTGTCCTTCCTCGCCGCCGACTTCGCGGTCGGCGCGGCCTCGGTCCTGAGCACCGACCTGGTCGACACCGCCGCGCGCATCGACTCCGGCGCCCTGACGCTGCCCACCGTCTGGTCCTCGGCCCCGGTGATCGCCGTCGCCATCGCGCTGGGCTGGCGCGGCGGCGTGGCGGCGGCCGCGCTGATGGGCTGTGTGGACCTGCTGGAGCGCGGGGCGCTGAGCCAGGACTCGATCCACAACATCGTCCTGATGGGCCTGACCGGCGCGGCCGTCGGCTACCTCACCGAGCTCGGCCGCACCGCCGAGCTCACCCTGGTCCGGGCCCAGCGCCTGGAGGCCGCCACCCGGGAGCGCCAGCGCCTGGCCCGCGACATCCACGACGGCGTGCTCCAGGTGCTCGCGCTGGTCCAGCGGCGCGGCGCGGAGATCGGCGGCGCCGGCCGGGACCTGGGCCGCATGGCCGGGGAGCAGGAGCTGGCGCTGCGGTCGCTGGTGAACAGCTGGCACCAGGACGACCAGGACGCCGGCGACCCGGTGGACCTGGACCTGAGCGCGCTGCTCGGCCGGCTGGCCGGGCCCCGGGTGACGCTGGCCGGGCCCGGGGCGCCGGTGACGCTGCCCAGCCCGGTGGCGCGCGAGGTGGCCGCGGCGGTCGCGGCGGCGCTGGACAACGTCAGCGTGCACGGCGGGCCCGGCGCCGACGGCCTCGGCGCCCGCGCCTGGATCCTGGTCGAGGACGAGCCCGAAGGAGTGACGGTGACGGTCCGCGACGACGGCCCCGGCATACCGGAGGGCCGGCTGGAGGAGGCGCGCGGTGCCGGGCGGCTCGGGGTGGCGCACTCAATCCGGGGCCGCGTGCAGGACGTCGGGGGCCGGGTCGACGTGGTCTCCATCCCGGGCCAGGGCACCGAGGTCGAGATGTGGGTGCCGCGGCTGCCGGCGCCGCCCGGTGCGGCGAGCTCAGTGTCGGCGCTGCGCAAGGCTCTGCGGTGAGGAGGCGTCGCGACCCCGGCCGTGTCGGCGATCTCCGCGGCGATCTCCGCGGCGCTGTCCGCACCGCGCGCTCACTTTCCCGGCCTTTCCGGCTCTTCTGACCATAGGTCGATATGGCGAGTGCGGTGAGCGGCCCGGCCTCGGTAGGGTCGGGGACCGTGAACACTCAGGTCAGGGTCATGGTCGCCGACGACCACCCGATGTGGCGGGACGCGGTGGCCCGCGACCTCGCCGAGGCCGGGTACGACGTGGTGGCCACGGCGGGGGACGGCGAGGAGGCGGTGCGGCGCGGGACGGTCGCGCGTCCGCAGGTCGTGGTGCTGGACATGCAGATGCCCCGGCTGTCCGGCGCGGAGGTGACGGCCCGTCTGGTGGCCGCCGACCCGGATGTCAAGGTATTGGTACTGTCGGCCTCCGGCGAGCAGCAGGACGTGCTGCAGGCGGTGAAGGCCGGCGCCATCGGCTACCTGGTGAAGTCCGCCAGCCGCGAGGAACTGCTGGCGGCCGTGGAGCGCATCGCGGCCGGTGACCCGGTGTTCACCCCCGGCCTGGCCGGGCTGGTGCTCGGGGAGTTCCGCAAGCTCGCGATGGTGCCGTCCGGCGCCGGGGCCGGGGCCGCCGCCGACGCGCCGCGGCTCACCGAGCGGGAGACCGAGGTCCTGCGGCTGGTCGCCAAGGGGTTGTCCTACAAGCAGATCGCCGACCGCCTGGTGCTTTCGCACCGGACGGTTCAGAACCACGTACAGAACACGCTCAACAAGCTCCAGCTGCACAACCGTGTCGAGCTGGTGCGCTACGCCATCGCCCAAGGGCTGGACGAGGACGAGGAATGACCCATCTGACCACCGGCGGACGCGATCCGGAGCTCAGCGCGGCGCTGGACGCCGGACTCGACGAATACAACTTCGCCGCGACCGGGACCTCGAAGAAGGACCAGGACGCCTTCTCGGTGAAGGTGACCGACGAGGCCGGCGCGATCGTCGGCGGCCTGACGGCGTGGACCTGGGCCGGCCTGTGCGGCATCAGCATGCTGTGGGTCCGTGCGGACGCGCGCAAGGACGGCTGGGGCTCGAAGATCCTGCGGGCCGCCGAGGACGAGGCGCGGCGGCGGGGCTGTGACCGGGTCGCGGTGTCCTCGTTCACCTTTCAGGCCCCGGAGTTCTACCAGCGGCACGGCTATGTCGAGACCGGCCGTACGCTCGGCATTCCGGGCGGCGCCGAAGACGTGCATATGTTCAAGCGACTCGACTGATCTCGACCGGCGGTAATCGCCACGTGCCGGGGGCGCCGCTGGGGTAGCTTCCGCCTCATGGGTGATTTCGACTTCCTCAGCGTCCTGCGCTCCGAACTGGACGCCTACGGCGCGCTGCTCGTCGGCCTGACCAAGGCGGACCTGGAGCGGCAGGTGCCGCCGTGCGCCCCGTGGACCCTCTACGAGCTGACCGACCACCTCGGCAACGGCAACCTGTGGGTCACCACGGCGGTCCAGGAGGGCCACGGCCGCAACGACAAGGAGCGCACCGCCCCGCACGACCCGGCGTCCCTGCACACCTGGTACCTCAGCACCGTCGACCAGATCATCACCGCCCTGTCGGCCGACGTCGCGACCGAGGCTTGGACCTTCAGCAGCCTGATGCCCAGCACCGTCGGCTTCTGGCAGCGCCGGCGCGCGCACGAGACCCGGATGCACCGCTGGGACGCGCAGCACGTGCTCGGCGCGGCTGAGCCGCTGGACCCGGCGTTCGCCGCCGACGCGGTCACCGAGGTGTTCGAGCTGTTCGCGCCGCGCATGATCCAGCGCGGGCTCGCGGCCGAGCCGGTCACCGCGCTGCGGCTGACCGCGACCGACGTCGGCCGGTCCTGGGAGTACGGGCCCGGCGAGCCGGTGTCCGAGGTCGCCGGTGCGGCCTCGGACCTGGCGCTGATGCTGTGGAACCGGGTCGGGGTGGACGCCGAGGGGTTGGAGTGGAGCGGTGATCGGGCGGCGGGGGAGCGGGTCGTCAAGGCACCGTTGGTGCCCTGAGCTCTGCGAGCTCCAAGCCGCCCGACGCGCTACGGCATGAACTGCACGTCCGGAAACTCCGTCGACGGTCCGTCGAGCAGCGTGCTGTGCCGGTGGCGCAGGTGCAGGTCGAAGAAGGCGAGCGGATAGGCCTGCTGGATCCGCACGCCTTCGTTCGGATCCATGGTGCCGACGAAGCTCTGGACGGTCGCCCGGCTCAACCCGAGGATCTTCGCCGCCTGCAGGATCAGGCCCTCGGAGTCGGTGAACGAGATGTGCTCGGCGCCCTGGAGCTGCAGGTAGCGGCGCCAGCCGAGCAGGTGCGTCCAGAACTCCTGGGCGTCCGGGTCGCTCGCCCGGGTGAAGACGGCGCTCATCATCATGAAGGGCTTGTGCAGGTCGGTGGTGATTGTCGGCTCCATCGGCCCGTCGAAGGCCAGACCGGCGCGGATCCGGTCGTCGGCGATGGTCGCCAGGGCGGTCGCGGTGCCGCCCTTGGACCAGCCGAACATGCCGATCCGCTCCAGGTCGAGGCTGCCGGCCAGGCCCTCGGGCAGCGGCTTGCGGTCGACGTCGGGGTTGCGGCCCGCGGCGATGTCCTCGACGCGGTCCAGGATGAAGCGGGCGTCGGCCGCGAAGTCGCTCGGGGACATCGGGACCCTGTCGGCGAAGTCGGGGGACAGGACCGGGCCGCCGGGGAACTGCGTGTAGGCGTCGTAGGTGTGGTCCACGGTCACCACGACGTAACCGTGGCTGGCGAGCTGCTGCACGACGGTGGTCGTGTCGGAGCGGTGGTCGTGCGCGCCGTGGGAGAACACGATGACCGGTCGCGGGCGTCCGCCGCGGCGCACCGGGGCGCCGAGGTGCCCGGCGGTGACCGGGACTGGCAGGCTGGTCGGGTCGAAGCCGACGTTCGCGAGCCAGGCCTGGAAGGTGCCGGTGGTCATCCAGGGCGCGACCGGGTAGCGGTCGGCGTCGCGGGCCGGGTACCAGATGCTGGCCATCAGCTCGTAGGGCTTGGCGGGGTTCAGCGGGTCCGGACGGGAGGTGTCGACGAGGTGCAGGTCCACGGTGCCCACGCGGTGCGGGCCGGTCGGCGGCGGGACGGTGAGGGTGGTCGGCGGGCCTGCGGGGTTCGGGGTGGCGCCGGCGGTGCCGGCGGTGCCCGTGGTGTCCCGCGTCGCCGCGGAGGCGCGGGTCGCCAGGCCCAGCGGCAGCGCGACCCCGGTCCCCAGCGCGGCTCCCAGCAGGCGTCGTCGGCTCGGTGCGCCGTGGCTCGTGAACGGTGTGGTCGTCATGTTCGAACCCTGTCAGGCGGCGGCGTCGGCGCGCATCGGCTCCCGGGCGTAAGCCCCGGGGCGACACTGCCGGGAGACACGGCCGGGACGAAGATCACCTCGTGTGACTGGCGTGTCTCGTCAGGTGATCGTCGGCTTCTCGTTACCGTCTCGTAGCGGTTACGGTGGCGGTGATCGTACGGTGACCCAGATCACATCGTGAACATCAGGGAGTGTGGCCATGCGCATCGGAGTGCTGACCGGCGGCGGGGACTGCCCGGGCCTGAACGCGGTGATCCGCGCCGCGGTCCGCAAGGGCGTGCAGTTCTACGGCTTTGAATTCGTGGGTTTCCGGGACGGCTGGAAGGGGCCGTTGGAACGCATGACGAAGCCGTTGGACGTCGAGGCGGTGCGCGGCATCCTGCCCCGCGGCGGCACCATCCTCGGATCCTCGCGGACCAACCCGTTGAAGGTGGACGGCGGCGTCGAGCGGATCAAGGAGAACTTGCAGGCCGAGGGCGTGGACGCGCTGATCGCGATCGGCGGCGAGGACACCCTCGGCGTCGCGACGATCCTCGGCGACGAGCACGGGGTCCACGTGGTGGGCGTCCCGAAGACCATCGACAACGACTTGAACGCCACCGACTACACCTTCGGCTTCGACACCGCGGTCCACGTCGCGACCGAGGCCATCGACCGCCTGCACACCACCGCCGAGTCGCACTCCCGCGCCCTGATCGTGGAGGTGATGGGCCGGCACGCGGGCTGGATCGCGCTGCACTCGGGCATGGCCGGCGGCGCCAACGTGATCCTGATCCCCGAGGTCACCTTCGACATCGAGGAGGTCTGCGGCTGGATCGAGTCGCGCTTCGCGCGCGGCTACGCCCCGATCGTGGTCGTCGCCGAGGGTGCGCACCCGAAGGACGGCCAGATGCAGATCCAGTCCGGCGAACTGGACGCCTTCGGCCACGTCCGCCTCGGCGGCATCGGCGAACGCCTCGCCGCCGAGATCGAGCGCCGCACGAAGAAGGAGGCCCGCACGACGGTCCTGGGGCACACGCAGCGCGGCGGGACGCCCTCGCCGTTCGACCGCTGGCTCGCGACGCGCTTCGGCCTGCACGCCATCGACGCGGTGCACGACGGGGACTTCGGGAAGATGGTCGCGCTGCGCGGGACGGACATCATCCGGGTGCCGCTGAAGGACGCGACGACGACGCTGAAGACGGTGCCGATGTCTCTGTATGAGGAGGCCAAGGTCTTCTTCGGGTAAATCAGCACGCATCTGGTGCTTGCGCCCCCTGCCCACTAACGTCCTCATTTCGGACCGGTGGCAGGGGGCTTTCATGGCTCAGCGGGCTCAGCGCACGAAGATGGCGGCGGTGCGGTGGACCCCGCCGGCGAATCCGCGTCCGGTGCGGCGCCGAGGTGATGTGCGGACGCTGCCGGAGCTGAGGCGCGTCGAGTTGCCGGGGGCCGGGCCGGAGCACGTCGCGGTCGATGCCTCGGGGACGCTGTTCACCGGGCTCGCCGACGGCCGCATCGTGCGGGTGACGCCGGAGGGGGAGGTGCGCACCGTCATCCGCACCGGGGGGCGTCCGCTCGGGCTGGAGATGTTGGGCGACGACGCGCTCGTGGTCTGCGATGCCTATCGCGGGTTGCTGGAGGTGCAGCTTTCCAACGCGACGGTCGGGGTACTCGCCGCCGAGGTCGAGGGTGAGCCGCTCACCTTCTGCAGCAATGCCGCTGTCGCCGCCGACGGGAGTATCTACTTCACGCAGTCCTCGCGTCGCTACAACATCGACGCCTATCGCGGTGATCTGTTCGAGCACTCCATGACCGGCCGGTTGCTGCGCTACCGCGACGGCGCTGTCGAGGTCATCGCTGACGGCTTCGCGTTCGCGAACGGTGTCGTGCTCGTCGATGACGGCGCCGCCGCTGTCGTGGCCGAGACCGGCGGCTACTGCCTGACGCGTGTCGAGCTCGAAGGTCCCGACGCCGGCCGCAAGTCGCCGTTCGGGCCCCCGCTGCCGGGCTTCCCCGACAACCTGACCCGCGACGCGGAGGGCCTGATCTGGGTCGCCATGGTCACGCCCCGCGATCCCGCGCTCGACTGGCTCCTGCCTCGGCATCCACGGCTGCGTTCGCTCGTCTGGGCTACGCCGCAGCGTCTGCAACCGGGGGAGAAGGACCTGGCGTGGGCCATCGCGGTCAACGCTGAGGGCGAGCAAGTACGAGAGCTGCGTGCGTGGGGCGTCGGCTATAAGGCGGTCACCGCGGTGCGCCGTAGTGGGGAGACCCTATATCTGGGCAGCCTCACGGAGCACGCTATAGGCGTTGTCGAACTCGGCCCAGTGAAGAACATGTGATCGCCTCCCCGGCCCTGACAACCTCACCCCGCCCCGGCCCTAACGTCGGGGTCCGTGGACAGTGACCAACGGCTCCGCCGCATCCGCCTCTGGCTCGCGCTCTTCATCGTCGGCCTGGTCCTCAGCGGCGTTACTGCCTTCCCGCTGGAGACGGAGACCCGCTGGCTCAGCGGCTGGCTGCACCACCTCCCGGGCCCGGCCGGACTCACCGCGTGGGTGGACCGCGTCCACGAGGGGCTGAAGCGGACCAATGCCGAGTACCCCTTCATCTCCTACGGCACCGACTGGCTCGCGTTCGGCCACCTCACCATCGCCGTCGCGTTCTACGGACCTTGGCGTGACCCGGTGCGCAACAAGTGGGTGATCCAGTTCGGCATGATCGCCTGCGCCGGCGTCGTGCCGCTGGCCCTCGTCTGTGGGCCGATCCGGGGCATCCCGTTCTGGTGGTCGGTCATCGACATGTCGTTCGGGGTGTTCGGCGTCGTGCCGCTGATCCCGGTGTGGCGGCACATCAAGGTTTTGGAGTCCGGGGGACCAGCGCATACTCCCCCCGGAGTACCCGTCCCCGCCGCACAGCCTCCGCTGGACGGATACCCGCGCACGGCGATCTGATCTAGCGTTCAACCATGACCGAACAGCCGCAGCCGCCTTCGCGCCCCTGGCTGGCGTGGCTGTGGATGGAGCGTTCCACGGTCGCGCTGCCGTTGATCCTGCTGGTCTTCGACGTGCTGGGGACCTGGGGCGCCTACGGCCATTGGCACACCGGCGGCAGCAAGACCGTCGAGTACGGGATCCGGCCGCTGGACTGGTTCGGCTGGGTGCTGGTGGTCGCCGGTCCGGTCGCGCTGCACCATCGGCGGCGGGCGCCGCGGATCGCGCTGGCGGTGTGCCTCGGTGCCACCCTGCTGTACCTCCTTATGGGCTACGCCTACGGGCCGATCTTCCTGAACGCGCTGCTCGCGGTGATCGTCATCGGCGGCACCGGCTACCGGCGGGAGATGTGGGCCGGGTCGCTGCTGTTCGCGATCGGGATGATCTTCGTACCGACGCACAGTGCCAAGGGCCAGCTGCGCAGCAGCCCCACCGAGATCCTGTTCACCGCCGGCTGGCTGCTCGCGCTGCTGATGCTGGCCGAGCTGTTCCGGCTGCTGCGCCAGCGTGCGATGGAGGCGCAGAAGGCCCGCGACCAGGAGGAGAAGGCCCGGGAGCAGGAGTCGCGGCGGCAGGCCAGCGAGGAGCGGCTGGAGATCGCCCGCGAGCTGCACGACGTGCTGGCGCACTCCATCTCGCTGATCGCGGTGCAGGCCAACGTGGCGTTGGAGGTCATGGACCGCCGCCCCGAGCAGGCCCGGATCGCGCTGTCCGCGATCAAGGACGCCAGCCGCTCGGCGCTCGGCGAGGTGCGCTCGGTGCTGACCGTGCTGCGCGGTGACCGCGCCGCGCCCCGCGACCCGGCCCCGGACCTGGGGCGGCTGGGGCACCTGGTGGACCTGGCCGAGGCCGCCGGGCTGAAGGTGGCGCTCAGCGTGGTCGGGGACGTCGGGCACGTGCCGCTGGCGGTGAGTCAGGCCGGGTACCGGCTCGTGCAGGAGTCGCTGACCAACGTGGTGCGGCACGCCGGCGCCGGGCGCGCCGCGATCCTCGTGGAGTCCTCCGACGGCCTGCACCTGCGGATCACCGACGACGGCCGCGGCTGCCCGCTGGGGGAGACCGCGAGCGGCAACGGCCTGCCCGGGATGCGGGAGCGGGCCACGGCCTTCGGCGGCACGCTCTCCGCCGGTCCGAACCCCGGCGGCGGCTTCCGGGTCGACGCCCACATCCCCTTCCGGGCGTCGGCCGCCGATTGGTCCGGCGAGCCCACCGAGCCCACCGAAACCCCCCTTGCCGAGGAGCAGTCATGATCAGGGTCCTGCTCGCCGACGACCAGGCGCTCGTGCGCGCCGGCTTCCGCGCGCTCCTGGAGGTCCAGGACGGCATCGAGGTGGCCGGCGAGGCCACCGACGGCGCCGAGGCCTACCGCCTGGCCGCCGAGCTGGCCCCGGACGTCATCCTGATGGACATCCGCATGCCCGGCACCGACGGCCTGGAGGCCACCCGCCTGATCACCGCCGACGAGAAGCTCTCCGGCGTCCGCATCCTCATCCTGACCACCTTCGAGCTCGACGAGTACGTCTTCGAGGCGATCCGGGCCGGCGCCAGCGGCTTCCTGCTGAAGGACACCGAGCCCGCCGACCTGCTGCGCGGCCTGCGCGCGGTGGCCGCCGGCGAGGCCCTGCTGGCGCCCAGCGTCACCCGCCGCCTGATCGAGGAGTTCGCGGTCCGCAGCAAGCGCACCGGCCCCAACCCGGCCGCCGAGCAGATCAAGGCCCTGACCGACCGCGAGCGGGAGGTCCTGGCGCTGGTCGCGGCCGGGCTGAGCAACGAGGAGATCGCCGACCGCCTGGTGCTCAGCCCGCTCACCGCCAAGACGCACGTCAGCCGCAGCATGGTCAAGCTCGGCGCGCGCGACCGGGCGCAGCTGGTGGTGCTGGCCTACGAGTCGGGGCTGGCCCGGCCGGGGTGGTTGGACTAGTAGAGCCGGCCGGGGCGGCTGAACTGGACGAAACACAGTCGCAACTCCACCCGCGGCACTCGCCAGCACTCCGCCAATACACCCCGCTACAACGCCAGGACCTGCAATTACGTCGGTTCTGCGGCTCGGACCAGGCGGTCCCACGCACTGGACGCGCGCACAGAACGCACCCCGGCTTCGCGTAGTCTGGCTCAATGAGTGAAGTTGTCGGGAATCCGGCTGGTACCGGACCCATCGAAGACACTTGGTCCGCGCTTCCCGCGGGCCAGCAGCCGGACTGGCCGGACGCGGGCGAGCTGTCCGCCGCCGTCTCCGAGCTCCGCTCGTATCCGCCGCTGGTCTTCGCCGGTGAGGCCGACCAGCTCAAGGACCGGATCGCCGCCGTGTCCCGCGGCGAGGCCTTCATGCTCACCGGCGGGGACTGCGCCGAGACGTTCGCCGGCGTCACCGCCGACGCGATCCGCGCGAAGCTGAAGACGCTGCTGCAGATGGCCGTCGTGCTCACCTACGCGGCCTCGCTGCCGGTGGTGAAGGTCGGCCGTATCGCCGGGCAGTACTCCAAGCCCCGCTCCAGCTCCACGGAGACCCGGGACGGCGTCACGCTTCCGGCGTACCGCGGCGACTCGGTCAACGGCTTCGACTTCACCCCCGAGGCCCGCACCCCGGACCCCAAGCGCCTGCTGCGCATGTACCAGGCCAGCGCCTCCACACTGAACCTGGTCCGCGCGTTCACCACCGGCGGCTACGCCGACATGCGGCAGGTGCACGCCTGGAACCAGGACTTCGTGGCCGGGTCGCCCTCCGGCGAGCGCTACGAGGCGCTGGCCGGCGAGATCGACCGCGCCCTGCAGTTCATGCGCGCGTGCGGCACCGACCCGGAGGAACTGCGCACCGTCGAGTTCTACGCCGCGCACGAGGGCCTGGTGCTCCCGTACGAGTCGGCGCTGACCCGCATCGACTCGCGGACCGGCAACCCCTACGCGACCAGCGGCCACTACGTCTGGATCGGCGAGCGCACCCGGGACCTGCAAGGCGCGCACGTCGAGTACTTCAGCCGGATCAGCAACCCGATCGGGATCAAGCTGGGCCCGAGCACCCGCCCCGAGGACGCCCTGGCGTACCTGGACCGGCTGGACCCGGAGCGCGAGCCCGGCCGGCTGTCGTTCATCGTGCGCATGGGCGCCGGACAGGTGCGCGAGAAGCTGCCGGCGCTGGTGGAGAAGGTCCGCAGCGAGGGTCACCAGGTGGCCTGGATTTGCGACCCGATGCACGGCAACACCTTCGAGGCGCCCTCGGGCCACAAGACCCGGCGCTTCGACGACGTGCTCGACGAGGTCAAGGGCTTCTTCGAGGTGCACCACGGCCTGGGCTCGCACCCCGGCGGCATCCACGTCGAGCTCACCGGCGAGGACGTCACCGAGTGCGTCGGCGGCGGCGAGGAGATCGCGTTCGACGCGCTGCACCAGCGCTACGAGACGCTGTGCGACCCCCGGCTGAACCGCAGCCAGTCGCTGGATCTGGCGTTCCTCGTCGCGGAGATGCTGCGCGCCCGGCGCTGAGCCGGCCCTGAGCCGGTCCGAGCCTTCTCGATCGACCACACCGCTCCCGTCCCGGTCTTCCCGGGGCGGGAGCGATACGTTTCAGAGCATGGCGACTCTGAGCATCCAGCACCCCATCGACCTCCGCAGCGACACCGTCACCAAGCCCTCCGCGCCGATGCGCGAGGCGATGGCCGCCGCGGAGGTCGGCGACGACCAGTACGGCGAGGACCCCACCGTCCGGCGGCTGGAGGAGAGCGTCGCGGCCTTGTTCGGGTACCAGGACGCGATGTTCGTCCCGACCGGCATCATGGCCAACCACATCGGGATCCGCCTGCAGGTCGCCCCCGGCGAGGAGCTGATCTGCGACGCCGACGCGCACATCGTGGCGCACGAGAACGGCGGCCTGGCGGCGCACGCCGGGATCCAGACCCGCACCCTGCCCTCGACGCGCGGGCTGATGGATCCCGCCGCCCTCGCTGCGATGATCCGCGTCGGCGACCGCTACACCGTTGGTACCCGCGCACTGGAGGTCGAGAACACGCACAACCGGGGCGGCGGTGCCGTGTATCCCATCGACACCCTGCGGGAAATCAGGGCTCTGGCTGACTCCTTCAACCTCGGGCTGCATTTGGACGGCGCGCGCATCTGGAACGCCCACAAGGCTGTCGGCGTCCCGTTGAAGGACTACGGCGCGATCGCGCACACCATGTCGGTCTGCATGTCCAAGGGCCTCGGCGCTCCCGCCGGCTCGCTGCTGTTGCTGCCGCCCGGCCGCTCCGAGGAGGCGCGGGCGCTGCGCCGCCGGCTCGGCGGCTCGATGCGCCAGGCCGGGATCCTGGCCGCCGGCGCGCAGTACGCCCTGGACAACAACCTCGACCGGCTGTCGCAGGACCATGAGAACGCCGGGCGTATCGCGGCCGCCTTGCGCGCCGCCGGGGCATCGGTCCGTGAACCGGAGACGAACATCGTCCTCGTCGACGCCGACGACGCCTCGAACGTCGCAAAGGAATGTTTCGCCCTGGGCGTACGCATCTCCCCCTTCGGGCCGAAACTGCTGCGGATCGTGACGCACTTGGACGTCTCGGCGCAGGACTGTGACACCGCCGCCGACGTGGTTTCCTCTGTCTTGATGCAATCCCCTGAGAGGGGCTAGGGTCGGGCCCGGCTAAGCCGGTTGTCGCAAGCAGCGAGCAAGGTGGGGAGAAGCCCGATGGGCTGGATGAACAAGCTGTTCGGTTCCGAGGAGGAAGTCGGCCCGGAGGAGGCGCACCGCCGCGCTCTGGACGCCGAGAAGGCCAAGGAGGGGGACAAGGCTCCGGCCAAGAAGGCCTCTGCGAAGAAGGCCGCCTCCAGCGAGCACGAGCACGCCGAGCACGAGCCGGCCGCGAAGAAGGCCGCCGCCGTGCCCGCTCCCCGCGCCGCCGCGGCCCCGGCCGCCGCGCCGCACGCGCACGCGCCGGTCCAGAGCGGCTCCCCGACGCACCCGACGGTGTCCAAGGGCACGGGCAAGACGCTTGAGCACGACCAGATGCTCACCGTCCACATCCTCACCCACGTCCCCGAGCACTCCCCGCGCGAGGACGACCCGCACTACCACCTCTTCGAGCAGGCCAAGGCCCGCCTGAAGCGGCAGGGCATGTGGAAGTGCATCATCGACGACGACCTCTGCGACGGCGAGCCGGAACTGCACCACACCCACGTGGAGTTCTCGCAGATCAACCAGGTCGACGAGAAGAAGATCATGCAGGCCCTGGGACTGCACTTCGAGACCGACGAAGACTTCCAGAAGTGGGCCGAGTCCCCCGGCAACCTCGAAGTGCTCTGCGCCAACCACCACCGCGCGCACTACGGCATCCACGTCATACCCGGCCCCCTGTGGGAGGCGCTGCGCTTCCACAAGACCGGCACCGGCCCGGCGGCCGAGTTCGTGCCCGCCGACAAGGTCGACGCCGCCGCCGCGGGCAGCGGTGACGACGAGAAGCCGCCGGCGAAGACGGCTGCGAAGAAGGCGACGGCTAAGTAGGCGGCGAAGTAGGGTTCTTATGTGGCGTCGCCCGACCGGGGTCCGGTCGGGCGACGTTTGGTTTTCGGGCGCCGCTGTTTGATGTGTGGGTGTGGGTGTGGGTGTGGGTGTTGGTGGCTGGGGTGTGGTGGGTGCGGTTTGTTGGTGGGTTTTAGGAGCTTTTTACGGCTTCGCACGGGTTTAAGAAGGATCCGCTGGGTGGCGCAGTTCGGTGGTGCCCCGCAGGTTGCGCTGGCGGCCGGCGGTGTTCGTGTGCACGACCGCGCGCCGGTCCGAGTCACTGCGCACGCGTTGCGTGGGCGGCAATCGTCGGGCGTGGTGGGCGCCTACAGTCAAAAGCAGGGCCTCCGGCGGCGCCTGCGCGGCGAGCGGCACTCGCTCCGGGGAGGGGGGTCGCGCTGTCTGCCGGCGGTCGTTGCTTGTGGTCGCCTTGTCCCGGGTTCCCCGTCGCATCGTCGCCTCACGGAAGCAGACCGGTCCGGTGGTATCAAGTCGGATCACACGCTGCTTTGGTCGGGTTTCGTGCGACTTGACACCACCGGCCCGGTCAGCTTGGCTACGCCCGCCGACGCGACGGGGAACCCGGGACAACCCCGCCTGTGGGAAAGGTTCCCGCACCTCGGACACGACAACTCACCGCCGCCTGTGGCCACCGGGTGGACCCCGTCCACCCAGTACCACCGCCGGCCGCCAGCGCGACGCCGGGCACACCACCGAACTGCGCCACCCAGCGGATCCTTCTTAAACCCGTGCGAAGCCGTCAAAAAACGCCCTTGACCGTCAACCCACAAACAAACCGCACCCGCCACCAACACCCACACACAGGTCAGCAGCGCCGGTTTTCGCGGCGGAGCGGCGCGAAGAATGCGGCGGTCCCAGCGCCCACCCGCAAACCGGAACCGTCAAAAACGAATAGCCCGCCCTCCGTGCGCTCTGCTATCCCTTGACCCTCATGACCACACTTCCCAAGCTCGGCTCCGGCTCCCGCCTGCACTTCCACGGCCCCCTGTCCGCCGACCGCGCCGACCGCCTGGTCGCCGACCTCGCGCTGCGCGGCCCGGCCACCGTCGTCGATTACGGCTCGGGCTGGGGCGAGTTGTTGCTGCGCGTCCTGGCCGCCGTCCCCGGCGCACGCGGCACCGGCATCGACGTCCACGGCCCTGACGTAGCGCGCGGTCGGGCGCTGGCCGCCGAGCGCGGGCTGGCCGATCGGGCCACGTTCGTCGAAGGCCCTGCCGCGGATCACACCGAACCCGCGGACCTCGTCCTGAGCATCGGTGCGTATCAGGCGTTCGGCTCGATCCCCGAGGCTCTGGAGGCCTTGCGCGGCCGCGTGCGTCCCGGCGGGCGGCTGCTGTTCGGCGCGGAGGTCTGGGAGCGTACGCCGACCGAGTCGGAGCTGGCCGCGATGTGGCCGGGCATGACCGCCGACGACTGCCTCTACCTCCCGGACCTCGTCGACGCGGCCCTGGCGGCGGGCTTCCGGCCGCTGCGCGTCGAGACCGCGACCCGCGCCGAGTGGGAGGAGTTCGAGTCCGGATACGGTGCCGACGTCGAGGAATGGCTGCTCGACAACCCCGGCCACCCCGAGGCCGCGGACCTCCGCGCGAAGCTCGACGAGCACCTCTCGATCTGGCTGCGCGGCACGCACGGCGTGTTCGGCTTCGCCTACCTGACGCTCGGCGTGACCGCCTGACCGCCTGACCAGTGCCCGCTCCCAGCGCCACCACCCCTATCAGGGTTCGATCAGGGCAATCCCAGGGTCCGCCCCGGATCCCCGCAGCCCCCGCCGCCGCCACAGTTGAAGCCATGACGAACAAGATCTTCACCGCCACCACCGCCGCGGCCACCCTGGGCGTCCTGACCATCCTCGGCTGCTCGGCGGCGACCGCCGACGCCAACGCCGCCGCCAAGCCCGCCATGACCGCAGCCCACCTGACCGGCTTCACCACCGACGACGGCCCCACCGAGCAGGTGACCCTCTCCGGCGCGGTCGGCGACTACGGCCAGGGCGTCAGCGTCAACCCGGACGGCTCGGTCAACCCCGAGCACAACAGCCAGCTCGAACTCCGACTGCGGCGCGGCACCTTCCGTCTCGACATCGCCTCGATCGACAAGGCCTTCGTCTCCGCGATGGCGCACCAGTTCCCGTCGGACCCGGCCACGTGCTCGGGCCACATCGACGTGACGCAGCACGTGCCGGTCGTCAAGGGCTCGGGAACCGGCGCCTACCAGGGCGTCTCCGGAGACTTCACCCTGACCATCAGCCTCGACGAGGTCGACAAGCCCACGGCCGGCCGGCCCTGCGACGGCACCCAGGCCTTCCTGAACCAGACGATCATCACCGCCGGCCCCGGAAACCTCCGGTTCTAGAAGCCCTTTACGCCAACCGCCGGTCGCTCGCCCAACGGGTGAGCTCCCGGCGGTTCGACAGTTGCAGCTTGCGCAGCACCGACGACACGTGCGTCTCAACGGTCTTGATCGAGATGACCAACTCGCGCGCGACCTCTTTGTACGCGTACCCCCGCGCGATGAATCGCAGCACCTCCCGCTCACGCGGCGTCAGCCGGTCCAGCTCCTCGTCCCGCGCCGCCGCCCCGCCGCTGGAAAACGCGTCGAGCACGAACCCGGCGAGCCGCGGCGAGAAGAACGCGTCCCCCTCGGCCACCCGCCGCACCGCGTCGGCGAGTTCGGCGCCGCTGATGGACTTGGTGACGTAGCCGCGCGCCCCGGCCCGGATGACCGCGATGACGTCCTCGGCCGCGTCGGAGACCGACAACGCGAGGAAGCGCACCTCCGGCAGCGCCCCCGCCGTCCGCGCCAGCACCTCGACGCCGCCGCCCCCGGGCAGGTGCACGTCGAGCAGCACGACCTGCGGCCGCGTCGCCGTGATGACCGCGACGGCCCGGTCGGTGTCGTCCGCCTCCCCGACGATCTCGACCGCCGTCCCCGCGGCCTCGGCGGCCCGCCGCAACTCGGTGCGTACTCCGGCGCGGAACATCTGGTGGTCGTCGACGAGGACGACCGTGATCGGATCCGCGGCGCCGGAATCGCTGAGCACGCCTGCTTCTACGCTTGCTGCTAGGCCTGCTTCTGCGCCTGCTTCTTCGAGAACGCCTGCTTCTTCGCGTGCTTCGTCACTCACAGCGCATCTCCAATCGAACCTCGGTCCCCGCCCCGGGCGCCGTCCGCACCTCGGCCACCCCGCCGTGCCGGACCATCCGCCCGACGATGGACTCCCGGATTCCCATCCGGTCGGCCTGCACGGCGTCGAGCTCGAAGCCGGGCCCGCGATCGCGCACGTAGACCTCGACCCGCCGCTGCCCCACCGAGCCCTCGTCCTCCACCTCCGCGAACACCGAGATCGGCGCGCCTCCGGCGTACTTCGCCGCGTTCACCAGCGCCTCGCGCGCGGCCGCGACGCACGCGCCGAGCCCGTCCCCGAGCTCCGCGTCCCCGACCGCGACCACCTCCACCCGCACCCCGTGCCGGTCCTCCACCTCGGCCGCCGCGGCCCGCACCGCCGCCGCGAACGTCTCCGGCTCCGTCCCGTCGGCTGCGCGCCCCCGCCGGTCGTAGAGCCAGGCCCGCAGCTCCCGCTCCTGGGCCCGCGCCAGCCCCGCGACGTCGGCCGGATCAGCGCGCTGGATGAGCGTCAGCGTGTGCAGCACCGAGTCGTGCATGTGCGCCGCGACCTCGCCGAACTGCTGCGCGCGGATGCGCTCGGCCCGCTCGGCGTCCAGATCCCGCAGCACCCGCAGCAGATACGGCAGCGCGATCAACACCCCGCCGGAGAACAGGATGAGCGCCGCGACGACCGCGCTGGTCTCCGCGGCGAGCGACGCGCCGTTGGTCAGCAGCCGCAGCAGCGCACCTCCGATGACCAGCGCCCCGATCGCGGTCCGGGCATCGACCGCCCGCCGCCCCCGATCCCGCACGTCGAGCCATGCGCCGCGCCGCTCCGCAGCCAGATCGCGGAGCACCAGCACCATGCCGAGCACCACCGCGGCCAGCGGTATCAGGGCCCGAACCTGATCGGCGGAACTGGGCCCGTCGAGCGCCGTCACGACCATGACGCCCACGGCCACCAGCAGCGGACCCGAGGCGCCGCGCACCTCGGCGGAAGACGGTCGCAGCATGCCAGCCATGGTCACACGCCGGTCGGCGCCGACGCATCAGGGGCGACCCCGAGACGTCCTCAGGGTCGTACCCCGGCTGATTCCTCTACCGCTTCCTCTTCCGCGCGGCGATGAACCGCCCCCTTCACCTCGCCGCAGGTGTCCACATGAGGGAAAGCGCGAGCAGCCACAAGAACCTGGAGTACGACCCCATGACAAACACAGCATCGCACCTGGACGAGCGGCTCCGGCGGCCGTCGGAGATCCGGTCCCTGACGCTCGGCGAGACGAAGCTGAGCTTCGTGCCGGACGGAGTGGCCATGTTCAAAGCCCGGCTCTGGCTGGACACCACCGATGACGGGGATTGGGCGGAGAACGCCGAGTATCTCGACGAGGACGGTCACCTGGTGGTCAGCATCGGCGGCCTGCTGGTGGAACGTGACGGCCGCGCACTGCTCATCGACACCGGCTTCGGTCCGCTGGAGCTGGGGCCGCCACAGAGCCCGTTCGGCACCTTGAGAGGCGGCGCCCTCCTGGACAGCCTCGCCGTCCTCGGCCGCAGCCCCGCGGACATCGAGGCGGTCGCCTTCACCCACCTGCACCCCGACCACGTCGGGTGGGCCTGGCATCCCGCCCCCGGCAGCGACCGGCCGGCCTTCACCGGCGCCGACTACCTCGTCGCCGAACCCGAGTGGACGCAGCGTCACCACGCCGAGGAAATGGGCATGGGCGACATGCTGAAAGCCATGGAACCGCTGGTGCGCACCGTGCGCGAGGGCGAGGAGATCTTCCCCGGCGTCCAGGTCAGGCTCGCCGCGGGCCACAGCGCCGGGCACACCGCCTATGTGATCAGCGCGGGCGGGCGGCGGGTGATCGCGTTCGGCGACGCGTTCCACTCCCCGGTCCAGATCAGCCATCCGGAATGGGAAGTCGCGGTCGACCACGACCGCGCACAGTCCACGGCCCTGCGCCGCACGCTCGTCGCCGACCTGGCCGAGCCCGACACGATCGGCTATGGCGGGCACCTCGCCGACGTGGTGTTCGGCCGAGTCCACAGTGACGGCGACCAGCCGGTCTGGCGCTCGGTCGACGTCTGAATCCCGACCGCCCCTTTCACGTGCCAATCAGTGTCTACACAGAATGGAGTTGCTACGGGCACGAGAGAGGCGTCGTGAAAGTGGATCCGGTGGGAGCTGATCTGATCACCAGGGCGCGGTCCGGAGACGGCGAGGCGTTCCGCACGCTCACCGAGCCGTACCGCCGGGAGCTGCAGGTGCACTGCTACCGGATGCTCGGATCTCTGCAAGACGCCGAGGACGCTCTGCAGGAGACGTTCCTGGCCGCTTGGCAAGGACTGGCCGGGTACCAGGAACGCGCCTCGGTGCGCACGTGGTTGTACCGGATCGCCACCAACCGGTGCCTCAACGCCCGGCGCTCGGCCAGTCGGCGCCAGGCCGGGGCATGGGAAGGGCCCAAGGCCGAGCTGCCGGAGCCGACCCGGCTCGGCGAGGTCGTCTGGTTGGAGCCTTACCCCGACGTGCTCCTGGACGACGGGAGGGGCATGTCGCCCGGGCCGGAGGCGCGCTACGAGCAGACCGAATCCATCTCCCTCGCCTTCGTGACCGCGTTGCAGGCGCTGCCGCCCCGCCAGGTCGCCGTCCTCATCCTGCGTGACGTCGTCGGATTCCACTCCGACGAGGTCGCCGACATGTTGGACACCACCGTCGACGCGGTGAAAAGTGCTCTCAAGCGTGCGCGAGCCACTTTGCAGCGGACGGAGTCGGCGGAACCCTCCCGAGCGTCGGCTCCAGCGCCGGCGCCGGCCGGCGGTTCAGCAGTCGAGGAAGCGATCGTGGCGAAGTTCGTCCACGCCTACCAGTCCTGTGACATCGACGCACTGGTAGCCCTGCTGACCGATGACGTCTTCATCTCGATGCCGCCGCAGCCGCTCCAGTACGAGGGCCGGGACGCCGCGGTCCGCCTCCTCGCCGCCACCGTCGGCCCGCACAGCTACCTCGTACCGACCAGAGCCAACGGCCAGCCGGCCTTCGGGATCTACCGGCCGGCACCCGCCGGCAAGCGCGGCGGGGCCGAACTCCTCGTCCTCACCCTGAGCGGCGACCGGATCAGTGCCCTGACCCGCTTCGAGGACGACCTGTTTCCATCGTTCGGACTACCGGAATCGTTCCCCGGCGCAGAGCTGGTCTTCCAGCGATAGCCCGTACCAGAAGCCGTCCTACTCAGGACGCCTCCGGCTGCTCCACCAGCTGCGCGATGTACAGCGGCTCCCCGAGCTGGCCGATCAGGTCCAGCTGGGTCTCCAGGTAGTCGATGTGGTGCTCCTCGTCGGCGAGGATCTCCTCGAACAGGTTCGCCGACGTGACGTCCCCGCGCTCGCGCATCAGCTTGATCCCGTTGCGCAGCCGCTCCACGGCCGCGACCTCGACCTTCATGTCGGCGTTGAACATCTCGGTGACGGTCTGGCCGATCTCCAGCGGGAACAGCTTCTGGAAGTTGGGCAGTCCCTCCAGGAAGATGATGCGCTCGGCGAGCTTGTCCGCGTGCTTCATCTCGTCGATGGACTCGCTGCGGGTGTACTCGGCGAGCTTCTTCCAGCCGCGGTTGTCCTGCAGCTTGTAGTGCAGCCAGTACTGGTTGATGGCCGTCAGCTCGGCCGTGAGCTGCTCGTTGAGGAACGCGATGATGTCCTTGTCACCCTGCATGGCGTTCGATACTGCCAGAGCCGCCGATCCGGGAGGTAACGGCTCAGGCGCGGATTGCGCCGAATGGGGACGTGCTCGGGCACGCCGAACAGACCCGTCGCGAGGAGGACCGGCGGTTCAGCCCAGAGCCGGCAGCGCGGCCGGGCAGTCCGGTGCGTGCTGGAACATCGGGAGCGCGGGGAGCGCCGGGCGCTTCGGTGCGGGCACCGGCAGCCGCTCGGCCTCGGGCATCGTGTCCACCGGCGCCGAGTCGGCGACCCGGGCCGCGGCGAGCAGGCAGCTCAGCCGCTTCACGCACGTCCCGCACGCGGAGCCCGCCCCGGTCGCCTTGCGCACCTGCTTGACCGACGTGGCGCCCAGGGCGACGACGGCGTCCACCTCGGCGGTGGTCACTGCGTGGCATATGCAGGCGTACAAGCGGGGCTCCGGCAGTCGGCGGGTTGGGCCTGGGGGACTTAGGGGAGCCTAAGCTACCTGCCGGCCACCTGCCAAGTCCCCGTGGTACGTGCCGTGCACCACATCTGGGACGATGGTCCCCATGGGGCAGCCGGGATCAGGGGTGGACACAGAAGGCGAGACAGTGCAGTCCGAGGAACGGCTCCCACCCGGCCAGCGCATGCAACGCGGGGAGTGGCCGGTGCTGCACTACGGCCCGGTGCCCCGCTTCAAGCCCGCGACCTGGGACTTCCGCGTCACCGGCGCCACCGCCGACGGCGCGGAGGCGATCTGGTTCCATGAGGAGTTCGGGGCCCTGCCGGCCGTCGAGGTGACCGCCGACTTCCACTGCGTCACCAAGTTCACGATGCTCGGCGCCTCCTGGCGCGGCGTCGGAGCCCGGACCATCCTCGAACTGGCGCCGCCGGCCGCCGAGGTGACCCACGTCACCGTCTGGGCAGAGTACGGCTACAGCTCGAACCTGCGCATCGAGGACCTCCTGCGCGAGAACGTCCTGTTCGCGACCCACTACGCAGGCGTCCCGCTCACCCCTGAGCACGGTTTCCCGCTGCGGCTGATCGTGCCGCACCTGTACGCGTGGAAGGGGCCCAAGTGGGTGCGCGGGATCGAGTACCTCACGGCGGACCGGCGCGGGTTCTGGGAGGAACGCGGGTACCACAACATCGGGGACCCGTGGAAGGAACAGCGGTACTCCTACCAGGAGGACCCGGGGGACGGGCCTCCGCTGTAGTCCTGTTCCTCTGTAGTCCTGTGTAGTCCTATGCGGTTCAGGTCGTCCGGATCCGCCTCAGCACGGCCCGCCACACCGTCCCGGGCCGGCCGAGCGCGCGCAGCCGCTGCTGCGCGGTCGGAGTCAGTGTCGGCGCCGCCGTGTCGCGTTGCTCACCCCGCGCCAGGGCGAACGCGCCGCCGTCCAGCTCGTATTCACCCAGGACACGGGCTCTGCGCCGTCGCTCGCTCACCCTCCCATTGAGGGACAGAATCGAACATTCCGCCAGCCGGCGCCGCCCGGGCGCGGTTTGACGCCCGATGATCGCTGCGGGATGCTGCACGCGGGACGGTCGGCAGGAATCCGGTGCGAATCCGGAACGGTCCCGCCACTGTGATCAGGGAGCGCCTCCCGCTTGCGAAGCCACTGGGACGTCAGCGTTCTGGGAAGGCCGGGCAGGCGCGCGGATCTGAGAGTCAGGAGACTACGACCGCCCTCGGCACGCCGCTCCCGCGGCGTGTTCTTGTGAAGAGACCTGTCGGGCGTGGATACCCGTGAGGAGCTGATCCGGCGTGCCGCCGTACCCGTTCACCGCCGTCGTGGGTCTTGACGACCTCCGGCTGGCCCTGCTGCTGAACGCCGTGTCCCCGGCCGTCGGCGGCGTCCTCGTGCGCGGCGAGAAGGGCACCGCGAAGTCGACGATCGTGCGCGCCCTGGCCGCGGTGCTGCCGCAGATCGCCGTGGTCCCCGGCTGCCGCTTCTCCTGCGACCCCGCCGCACCCGACCCCGCCTGCCCGGACGGCCCGCACACCGCGTCCTCCGCGCCCTCCGTGCACTCGGCCGGCGCCGTGGCCTCGCAGTCCCACCCGGCGCGCCTGGTCGAGCTGCCGGTCGGGGCGACGGAGGATCGCCTCGTGGGCTCCCTGGACCTGGAGAAGGTGCTGGCCTCCGGCGTCGCGGCCTACGAACCCGGCCTGCTGGCGGCGGCGCACCGCGGACTTCTCTATGTGGACGAGGTCAACCTCCTCCACGACCACCTCGTCGACCTCCTCCTCGACGCGGCCGCCATGGGCGTCGCGCACGTCGAGCGCGAAGGCGTCTCCGTCTCGCACGCCGCACACTTCCTGCTGGTCGGCACGATGAACCCGGAAGAAGGCGAGCTGCGGCCCCAACTGCTCGACCGCTTCGGCCTGACCGTCGAGGTCCGCGCGAGCCGGGACCCGGCCGAGCGCGCCGAGGTGGTGCGGCGGCGGCTGGCCTACGAGGCGGACCCGGAGGGCTTCGCCGCGGCCTGGGAGCAGGCGGACAAGGAGACGGCCGCACGCATCGAGGCGGCGCGTGCGCTGCTGCCGTCGGTGACGCTGCCAGACGCCGAGCTCCTGCGGATCACCCGCATCTGTGCGGCCTTCGAGGTCGACGGGATGCGCGCGGACCTGGTCACGGCCCGCGCCGCCACGGCGCTCGCCGCCTGGGCCGGCCGGACGGAGGTCGTCGCCGAGGACGTGCGGCAGGCGGCGATGCTGGCGTTGCCGCACCGGCGACGGCGGCATCCCTTCGACGCGCCGGGGCTCGACGAGGAGCGCTTGGACGACGCCATGGAGGACGCCGCGGACGCTGCGGACGGGGATGAGGACCCTGATCCCGGTCCCGGCTCGGGCGGTCCCGACGGCGACGGCTCCCCCAACCAACCGAGTGGTCCGCAGAACGGCTCATCCAGCGCCGCACAAACCGCACAACAGGACGCGAGCGGTGCCGGGGAAACCGGGTCCGAACCGACGACCGGAACCTCCACTGAGCAGAAGCGTGTGTCCGGCCCGTCGGGCGAGCAGGGAGTGGTGACTCCCAGCGAACCCTTCAAAGCCCGTCTGTTACAGGTCTCAGGCGTCGGCACCGGCGCCGAAGGCCGCCGCTCACGTGCCCGCGCCACCGGCGGCCGCACGGTCGGCGCGCGTCCCGGCGCCCACGGCCTCCACCTCGTCGCGACGGTCCGCGCCGCCGCACCCGAGCAGGTCGCCCGAGGCCGTCGCGAGGGCGCGCTCCGCCTGCGCTCCGAAGACCTTCGCGAACCGATCCGCGAGGGCCGCGAAGGCAATCTGGTCCTGTTCGTCGTAGACGCCTCCGGTTCGATGGCCGCCCGGCAGCGCATGGCCGCCGTCAAGGGCGCGATCCTCTCGCTGCTCCTCGACGCCTACCAGCGCCGAGACAAGGTCGGCCTGGTCACCTTCCGGGGCCGCGGCGCCGAAGTCGCCCTCCCGCCGACCTGGTCGGTCGACGCCGGCGCCGCCCGCCTCACCTCGCTCCCGACCGGCGGCCGCACCCCGCTCGCCGCTGGCCTGCTGCAAGCCGCCGACGTCCTGCGCGTCGAGCGCATGCGCGACCCGAACCGCCGGCCGCTCGTGCTCGTGGTCACCGACGGCCGTGCCACGCAAGCGATCGCCTCCTCGCGCGCAGCCGCCCCGAATTCGCTTGCCGCCGCATTGCCGTCGGCTGAATCCGGCTCGCGTGCCATGGCGCCGCGCGCATCCGCCGCGCGTGCCGCCGGAGCCGACCCCCTGGCCGACACGCGCCGAGCCGCGGCCCACCTCCGCCAAGCCGTAGCCACCCTCGGCGGCAGCGCGGTCGTCGTCGACTGCGAGTCCGGCCCGGTTCGCCTCGGCCTGGCCACCCGCCTGGCCGCCGACCTCGGCGCCGACCACCTCCCCCTCACCGACCTCGCCGCCGACGCGCTCACCGCGGCGGTGCACGGCAACCGACCCCGCTCCGACCGGAGGGCCGCCTGATGCCGCAGGGCCAACCCACGCACGTCCCCGATGACGGCCTCACCACGCGCCAGCGCCGCAATCGGCCGCTGACGATCGTGCACACCGGCCCCGGCAAGGGGAAGTCCACCGCCGCATTCGGCCTGGCCCTGCGCGGCTGGAACCAGGGCTGGCCGATCGGCGTGTTCCAGTTCGTCAAATCGGCCAAGTGGCGCATCGGCGAGGAGACCGCGCTCAAGGCGCTCGGCGAGCTGCACGCGCGGACCGGCCAGGGCGGCGCCGTCGACTGGCACAAGATGGGTGAGGGCTGGTCCTGGATCCAGCGCGACCTGCACTCCGATCCCGAGCTGCAGGCCGACAACGCCCGCGCCGGCTGGGAGCGCATCAAGGCCGACCTCGCCGCCGAGACCTACCGCCTGTACGTCCTGGACGAGTTCACCTACCCGATGAAGTGGGGCTGGGTGGACGTCGAGGACGTGGTGAAGACCCTCGCCGACCGGCCCGGCAGCCAGCACGTCGTGATCACCGGCCGCGACGCCGCGCCCGAACTGCTCGACGCCGCCGACCTGGTGACCGAGATGACCAAGGTCAAGCACCCGATGGACGCCGGTCAGAAGGGCCAGAAGGGCATCGAGTGGTGACCGCGTCGCCGCTGACCGTGCCGCGCGTCGTCATCGCCGCCCCGGCCTCCGGCCACGGCAAGACCACGATCGCCACCGGCATCATCAAGGCCCTGACGGGCCGCGGCTTCACCGTGGCCCCGTTCAAGGTCGGCCCGGACTACATCGACCCCGGCTACCACTCCCTGGCCGCCGGCCGCACCGGCCGCAACCTCGACCCCTACATGGTCGGCACCGAGCGCATCGCGCCGCTGTTCGCGCACGGCGCCGCCGGGGCCGACCTGGCGGTGATCGAGGGCGTCATGGGCCTGTACGACGGCGCGACCGGCGAGGGCGAGCTCGCCTCCACGGCGCAGGTCGCCAAGCTGCTCGACGCCCCGGTGCTGTTCGTCGTGGACGCCGCCGCCCAGGGACGCTCGGTCGCCGCGCTGGTGCACGGATTCCGCGCGTTCGACCCCGAGGTGCGCATCGCCGGCGTGATCCTGAACCGCGTCGGCTCCGAGAACCATCGCAACATCCTGACGGAGGCGCTGGACGAGCTCGGCGTGCCGGTCCTCGGGGCGCTGCGCCGCGACGCCGCCGTCGCGAACCCCTCGCGCCACCTCGGCCTGGTCCCCGTCGCCGAACGCCGCGCCGAGTCCGTGGCCGCGGTCGACGCCCTCGGCGCCCTGGTCGACGTCGGCGTCCAGCTCGACGAGGTCTACCGGCTGGCCCGCAGCGCCGCGCCGCTGGACGTCACCGCCTGGGACCCCGCCGAGGAGATCGGCCGGGGCCGCGGCGTCCGACCGCGCCCGCGCATCGCCATTGCGTCAGGGCCCGCATTCACCTTCTCCTATGCCGAGAACGCCGAACTGCTCGCCGCCGCCGGTGCCGAGGTCTGCCCGTTCGACCCGCTGCACGACGAGGCTCTGCCCGAGGGCGTAGGCGGCCTGGTGATCGGCGGCGGCTTCCCCGAGGTCTACGCCCCCGAACTGGCCGCGAACGACGCGCTGCGCGAGAACGTCTCGAAGTTCGCGCGCCTCGGCGGCGCGATCGCCGCCGAGTGTGCCGGCCTGCTGTACCTCGGCAAGAGCCTGGACGGCCTGCCGATGTGCGGAGTCGTGGACGCCGAAGCCGTCATGACCGACCGCCTCACGCTCGGCTACCGGCACGCCGTGGCCGCTTCGGAGTCGGTGCTCGCCGCCGCCGGCACCCGCGTGTCAGGGCACGAATTCCACCGCACCGTCGTCAGCCCGTCGGCCGGCTCGCCCCCGGCGTGGCACTGGCGCCGCAACGGGGGAGCGGTCACCGAGGGCTTCGCCGGCAGCCGGATCCACGCCTCCTACCTCCATCTGCACTGGGCCGGCGCGCCGTCGATCGCCCGGCGGCTGGTCGAGAGCTGCGGGGTGGTGTGATGCGACTGCTCACCGGTGTCGGGGTCGGTCCCGGCGATCCGGATCTGGTGACGGTGAAGGCCGTCCGGGTGTTGCAGGCTGCTGATGTCGTGTTCGTACCCATACTCGCCGACGGTCCGGAGGGGCCGGGACGCGCCGAGGCGACGGTGCGTGCGCACATCGACGGTGGCACGATCCGCGCCGTCCCGTTCGCGTTGTCCGACCGCGGCGGACGCACCGTCGAACGCCTGAACGCCTGGGACGAGGCGGCGCGCGCGGTCGTCGCAGCCTTCGACGACGGTGCTGAATGCATCGCCTTCGCCACGATCGGCGACCCGAACATCTACTCGACGTTCAGCTACCTCGCGCAGACTGTTCGAACCCTGATGCCGTCGGTCTCGGTCGAGACCGTGCCCGGCATCACGGCGATGCAGGACCTCGCCTCACGTTCTGGAACCGTGCTGGCCGAGGGACGCGAGGTGCTGGCGCTGTTCCCGATGACCGCGGGCCTGGAGGCGTACGAGCGCGCGTTGGAAGCGTTCGACACGGTCGTCGCCTACAAGGGCGGCCGGTTCCTGCCCGAGATGCTGGATGCCGTCGAGAAGGCGG
This sequence comes from Catenulispora sp. GAS73, assembly GCF_041262085.1. NCBI lineage: Bacteria > Bacillati > Actinomycetota > Actinomycetes > Catenulisporales > Catenulisporaceae > Catenulispora > Catenulispora sp. GAS73. The sequence continues at coordinate 199,481 of NZ_JBGCCM010000011.1, read as the reverse complement.
GCCGTAGCGGCGAGACCGTATTCGGGGCCGCACTGGGCCTGCCGGAAGAAGTCGTGGGACCGGTCGAGGACCTGGCCCCGGACACGATCGGCACCGCGCCGTATCTGTCCACTGTCATCACCACCGCGCGGCGGCGCGGGCGAGGGGGAGCACTGTGAGCGCCGGCACGGCGAAGGTCACGTTCATCGGAGCCGGTCCCGGCGCGGCCGACCTGATCACGCTGCGCGGGGCCCGCGCGATCGCCGAGGCGGACGTCCTGATCTGGGCCTCCAGCCTGGTGCAGGAGGCGGTGCTGGAGCACGCGCGGCCGGACGCCGAGATCGTCGACTCCGCGGCGCTGCCGATGGAGGGCGTGATCGCGATCTACGAACGCGCGGTTGCGCAGGGCCTGCGCGTCGCGCGCATCCACTCCGGCGACCCGTCGTTGTGGGGCGCGGTGCAGGAGCAACTGGAGCGCTGCCGCGAGCTGGGGCTGGAGACGGAGATCGTGCCGGGGGTCTCGGCGTTCTCGGCGGTGGCGGCGATCGCGCAGCGTGAGCTGACGATCCCCGAGGTCGCGCAGTCGGTGATCCTCACGCGGCTCGGCGGCGGCAAGACCCCGATGCCGGAGAAGGAGTCGATCCGCGCCTTCGCGGCCCACGGCACGACGATGGCCGTGTTCCTGTCGGCCGCGCGCTCCGGCCAGCTCGCCGCCGAACTGCTCGAAGGCGGCTACCCGCCCGAGACGCCGGTGATCGTCGCCTACCGCGCCACGTGGGAGGACGAGGAGCTGGCGCAGTGCACCATCGCAGACCTCGAAGAGACGGTGAAGGCCCGCAAGCTCTGGAAGCACACGCTGTTCCTGGTCGGGCCCGCGCTGGGGGCGCACGGGACGCGGTCGCACCTGTACCACCCGGGGCACTTCCACGGGTTCCGGCGGGCTGAGCGGGGCGCGCGGAAGGAGTTGCTGGCGGCGGACGCCGCTTTGGCGCATCGGGAATCAGATGTCTGAGGTTCCTGAGCCCAGCGACAGCGGCTCGCCCGAGCCAGAGGTTGCGGGCGAGCCGATCCTTCGTGAGCCCGATCTGCCGCGGACAATGAAGGTGCGTCCGAAGGCTTTGCGCCCCGGCTGGACCACTGGCGCGTGCGCGGCTGCCGCCGCCAAGGCTGCCACCACCGCCCTGGTCACCGGCGAGCTACAGACCTGGACCGAGATCGCCCTGCCCTCCGGCCGGCGCGTCACGTTCGCCACCGACCGCTGCGATCTGTCGCGCCCGGGCCATGCCGAGGCTGTCGTCGTCAAGGACGCCGGGGACGACCCCGACGTCACGCATGGCGCGCACCTCACGGCGACCGTCTCCTGGCTGCCGTCCGGCGGGATTCAGCTCGACGGCGGGCTCGGGGTCGGCGTCGTCACCAAGCCGGGCCTCGGTCTGGAGGTCGGCGGCCCGGCGATCAACCCGGTGCCACGCTCGATGATCGAGGCCTCCGTCGCCGAAGCGCTCGGCGCCGGGCCTGCCGAGTCCGCCGACCGCGGGCTGCGCGTGGTCATCTCCGTGCCCGAGGGCGAGGTGATGGCGCGCAAGACCACCAACGCCCGTCTGGGCATCCTCGGCGGCATCTCGATCCTGGGCACCACCGGCATCGTGCGGCCCTTCTCGACTGCGGCCTGGCGGGCCAGCGTTGAGCAGGCGGTCTCCGTGCTCGCCGCACAGGCCGCCGAGACGTCGCAGGACCCTGTTCTGGTTCTGTGTACCGGCGGCCGGACCGAGAAGGGCGCGATGCTGATGTTCCCGGATCTGCCGGAGGTCAGCTTCGTCGAGGTCGGCGACTTCACCGGCGCGGCGCTGCGACGCTGCGTGGAGCACGGGGTGCGGCGCGTGGTGTTCGTCGGGATGGCCGGCAAGCTGACGAAGCTCGGTGCGGGCGTGCTGATGACGCACTACACGCGGTCAAAGGTCGACTGCTCGCTGCTCGGCGACATCACTCGTTTCGTCGGCGGCCCCGGCGAGCTCGCAGACGCTGTCGGCACCGCCAACACCGCCCGGCACGCTTACGAGCTCTGGGACGCTGCCGGGCTGTTGCCCGTCGCAGGGCTCGAACTCTGCCGCCGGGTCGCCGCGGTGCTGGAGCGCTTCGCCGCCGCCGAGTGCGGCGGGACGATCAGCGCGGAGGTCGCGATGGTCGACTTCAGCGGCCTGGAAGTGGTGGCGCGGACGTGATCACCGTCATCGGTTTCGACGGCGGCCCGCTGTCCGGGCCGGCTCGGGCGGCTCTGGCCTCGGCTACCCTGGTCGCCGGTGGACGCCGCCACCTGGACGCGGTCGAGGTCCCGCACGCCGTCGAACGCATCGTGCTCGGCGCTCTGGACGCCCTGTATGCGGCGCTTCCGTTGCATGAGAACGTCTGCGTGATAGCCAGCGGCGATCCGGGTTTCTTCGGCATCGTCCGGCAGCTGCGCGAATACGGGCTCGAAATCAATGTTCTGCCTGCGCCGTCCTCGGTCGCCACGGCGTTCGCCGCGATCGGTCTGTCCTGGGACGACGCGATCGTGGTCAGCGCGCATGGCCGTGAGCTGCGGCCGGTCGCGAACGTGTGCCGCGCGTTTCCGAAGGTGGCCGTGCTGACCGGCCCCGGCGCCGGCGCCAAGGAACTCGGCGCCGAACTCCCCGACCGTACTTTCGTGGTCGCGCAGCGCCTCGGCCACCCGGATCAGAAGATTGAGACGCTCAGCTCGCACGCCGCGGCGTACGCCGAGTTCGCCGATCCGTACGTCCTGTTGTGCCTGGACGAGTCTCGCCTGACCTCCGAACGCGGCTGGATCGCGGGCTTCGGCGGCGTCCCGGGCTCCTGGGCGCTGCCGGAGTCGGACTTCGCACACCGGGCGTCGATGATCACCAAGTCCGAGGTCCGCGCCCTGGCTCTGGCGAAGTTGGGGCCGCGCCCCGGTCGCCTGGTCTGGGACATCGGCGCGGGCTCGGGCTCGGTCGGTGTCGAATGCGCACGCTTCGGCGCGGCGGTGGTCGCGGTCGAACGCGACGCAGAGTCCTGTGACCGTATTCGCGCCAACGCCGCAGCCCACGGCGTCGCCGTCGAGGTGATCACCGCCGACGCCGCCCTCGCCCTGGACCGCCTGCCGCCGCCCGACGCGGTGTTCGTCGGCGGCGGTGGCGTGGACGTGATCGCCGCCTGCGCCGCGACCTCGGCCGCCACGGTCGTCGTGGCCCTCGCCGCCATCGAACGCGTGCCGGAGGCCATCAGCCTGCTGACGAAGTCCGGCCGCGCCGTCGACGGTGTCCTGCTCCAGTCCTCGCGCCTGTCCGCGCTTCCGGGCGACGCCCACCGCTTCGCCGCCGCCAATCCCGTGTTCCTGCTGTGGGGAGAACGACGTTGAGCCACGACACCCCGACGCCCGGCAAGCCGATCGGTGTGGTCGCCGCCACCGCCGCGGGCCACCGCGCCGCCGCCGCCCTGGCCGCCGCCTGGCCCACGGAGGTGCACGTCTACGGCGCCGCGTCCGAACTGCGCACCGCATTCGAAGCCTGCGACGCCGTTGTGGCGTTCCTCGCGGTCGGCGCGGCAGTCCGCTCCCTGGCCCCGGCCCTCGGCCACAAGAACACCGACGCCGCCGTGGTCTGCGTCGACGAGTCGCTGCGCCACGCGGTCGCCGTCCTGGGCGGCCACCACGGCGCCAATGAACTGGCCGAGCGCGTCTCGGCGCTGTTGGGCTGCACCCCGGTGATCACGACCGCCTCCGACGCCTCCGGCGCACAGCCCCTGGACTCCTACGGCGAGGACCTGGGCTTCACGATCGAGAACCCCGCGCTGCTGGCCCCAGTCGGCACCGCGCTGTTGTCGGGTGCCCCCGTCGCGCTGATCGGCACAGATAACTGGCCCCTGCCGGCGCTAGGCGTCGGCGGAGAGGGCGCCCCCGAGGCGACGCTGTCGGTCAGCGACCTGGCGGAGGCCGAAGGACTGGTCTACCGGCCACCGTCACTGGTGGTGGGCGTAGGCGCATCACGCGGCGTATCAGCCGACGAGGTCCTGGACGCGATCGACCGCGCGCTGGCCGCCGGGGGCCTGAGCGCCGCATCGGTGGCTCGCCTGGCGTCGGTGGACGCGAAATCCAACGAGCCGGGCATCCTCGAAGCGGCGCGCCGCCGCGGCTGGCAGGTCGTCTTCCACCCGGCCGCCGAACTGGCAAAGATCGAGGTCCCCAACCCAAGCGCAGTAGTACTCGCCGAAGTCGGCACCCCCTCCGTCGCCGAAGCTGCTGCCCGCTACGACGGCCCGAACCGCCCCCTCGCCGACCTGCTGGTGCCGAAGACCAAGAGTGTGCCAGCCGCCGCTGCATTGCCCGCCGCCGACCACGCGCCGGCCTCCGCCTCGCCGCCACGCCAGCCCGCCACCGCACTGGCCGCCACCGACGACGCTCTGGCCGCTGTCTCGCAGCCGGGCCGGCCATCTGTCGTACCGGCCGCCGACCACACGCCAGCCTCGCCCGAATCCGCCGCCACTACTGGTGCCGCCCCCGCCTCCATGGCCACCGCGGCCATCGCGCGCCGAGCCCCCCGAGGCCGCCTCGCCCTCATCGGCCTCGGTCCCGGCGCGCGCGACCTCCTCCCGCCGCGTGCGGTTGCCGAGTTGCGGCGGGCGTCCGTCGTCGTCGGGCTCGACCAGTACCTCGACCAGATCCGCGACCTCCTTCGTCCCGGTACCGAAGTCCGCGCCACCGGCCTCGGTAGCGAGGAGGCGCGCGCCCGCGATGCGGTGCAGACCGCGCGCGAGGGCCGGGCCGTGGCGCTCGTCGGCTCTGGCGACTCCGGGCTCTATGCCATGGCCAGTCCGGCGCTCGACCTGTTCGCCGACCTCGATGACGTCGACGTCGTCGGCGTTCCCGGCATCACCGCTTCGCTCGCCGCGGCCAACGTCCTCGGGGCGCCGCTCGGGCACGACCATGCCGTCATCTCGCTGTCCGATCTGCACACGCCGTGGCCCGCGATCGTGCGGCGCGTCACCGCCGCGGCGGAGGGGGACTTCGTCACCGTCTTCTACAACCCGCGTAGCAAGGGCCGCGACTGGCAGCTCGGCCACGCCCTCGACATCCTGCGGCAGCACCGGCCGGCGACCACGCCTGTTGGCTGTGTGCGGGACGCGTCGCGGCCGGGGCAGCGCGCGTGGATCAGTCCCCTGAGCGAGTTCGATCCCGCCGACGTCGACATGTACACGATCGTGCTGGTCGGCAGCTCCCACACCCGCGTCGCCGCTGGCCGAATGGTCACGCCGCGCGGCTACACCTGGAGCGGCGAATGAGTGCCCTGATCGCCGAGGTGCGTGCCTGCCAGGGGTGCGGCGCCTGCCTGCTCACCTGTCCGGAGCACGCCATCCGGCCCTGCGCCGCGAGCCCCGCCGGGAGCGCCGTTGCGAGCCTCGTCGTGCAGCCCGAACAATGCACCGGCTGCGGCGAGTGCGTCGAGGTGTGCCCGGTCGACGCCATCGTCCTCATCGCCGCGAACCTGGAGCCGGAGTCGGAGCCCACCCCATGACCGCCCGCACCGTCCACCCCATCGAGGCCGAGTCCTACCGCATCCTGCGCACGCACTTCGACACCTCCGCCCTCCCGCCCTACACCCGAGCCGTCGTCGAGCGCGTCATCCACGCCAGCGCCGACTTCGACTACGGCACCGACCTCGTCACCGACGAAGCCGCGCTGGCCCGCGCCGCCGCTGCGCTGAGCACCGGCGCGCCGATCGTCGCCGACGTCGAGATGGTCGCCGCCGGCATCACGCGCCGCGACGCCCTCTGCGCCATCAAGCACCCGGCCGCCCCGGAACTGGCCGCCGCCAACGGCATCACGCGCTCCGCCGCCGCGCTGCGCATCGCCACCGAGCAGGCCGGCCCCGGCGCCGTCTACGTCATCGGCTGTGCGCCGACCGCCCTGTTCGAGCTCATCGCGATCGCCGAGCAGGCCCGGCCGGCACTGGTCATCGGCCTGCCTGTGGGCTTCGTCGGCGCGGCGGAGTCCAAGGCGGCGCTGCGGGAATCCGGGCTGCCGGCCGTGTCGAACGTCTCCGGCAAGGGCGGCTCGGCCGTCGCCGCCGCCGCACTCAATGCTTTGATATACCGGGACCTGGTGAAAGAAGGCAACGCATCATGACCGCGCTCCTGATCGTCGGCCACGGCACCCGCGACGCCGGGGGCGCCGAGGACTTCCGCGCCTTCGTGCAGCGCGTGGCCCGCCGCGCGCCGCAGGCCGTCGAAGCGGTGGACGGCGGCTTCATCGAGCTCTCCGCGCCCCCCGTCGGCGAGGCCGTGACCCGCCTGGTCGAGGCCGGCCACCGGCGCGTGGCCGCGGTGCCGCTGGTCCTGGTCGCCGCCGGCCACGCCAAGGGCGACATCCCCGGCTCCCTGAACCGCGAGCGCCTGCGCCACGGGAGCCTGTCCTTCGCCTACGGACGCCCGCTCGGCGTCCACCCGACCATCCTGTCGCTGCTCGAAGCACGCCTGGACTCCGTCCTGCCGCGCGAAGAACGCGCCGAGGCCGCCGTCCTGCTCGTCGGCCGCGGTTCGACCGACCCCGACGCCAACGCCGAGGTCTACCGCGCCGCCCGCTTGCTGTGGGAGGGCCGCGGCCTCGGCATGGTCGAGACGGCGTTCGTCTCGCTCGCGCACCCGTCGGTGGAAGAAGGCCTGGAACGCTGCCGCCGCCTCGGCGCCAAGCGCATCGTGGTGCTGCCCTACTTCCTGTTCCGCGGCGTGCTCCCGGACCGCATCGTCGAGCAGGCCGCGGGCTACGACGTCGCCCCCGTCATCGGCGACTGCGACGAACTCGCGGACCTGGTCCTGGAACGCCACGCCGAAGCCGTCGCCGGCGACATCCGCATGAACTGCGACACCTGCGTGTACCGGATCGCCATGCCAGGGTTCGAAGACAAGGTCGGCGCCGCGCAGACCCCGCACCACCACCCCGACGAGGACGGCCACAGCCACCATCACTCCCACGCGCACTCGCATGGTTGAGGACCTGGGCCACCACGGTGACGCCGAGGTCCGGGACGCGGTCATCCAGCACGACTTCGCGGTCAACGTCCGCGTGAAGGAACCGCCGGGCTGGCTCCGCGACCGCCTCACCGCCGGCATCGAAATGCTGGCCGCGTACCCCGACCCCCGCGAAGCCACCGAAGCTGTCGCCGAACGCCACGGCCGTAGGCCGGACGAAGTCCTCCTCACCGCCGGCGCGGCCGAAGCCTTCGTCTTGCTTGCCAGGGTCCTGACACCACGCTGCGCGCTGGTCGTGCATCCCCAGTTCACCGAGCCCGAAGCCGCCTTGCGCGCCGCCGGTCGCCCGGTCGAGCGCCACATCCTGACCGGCGACTTCACCCTCGACCCGGCCCGGGTCCCCACCGGTCCCGACCTGGTGATGATCGGCAACCCGACGAACCCGACCTCCGTCCTGCACCCGGCAGCGACCATCGAACGCCTGCAAAGCAAAGGCCGCACGATCGTCGTCGACGAGGCCTTCATGGACGCGATCCCCGGCGAGACCGAGACCCTGGTCGGCCATCCCGATGTCGTCGTCATCAGAAGCCTGACCAAGACGTGGGGCTTGGCGGGCCTTCGCATCGGTTACGTCCTCGGCCCGGCACCCCTCATCAGTGCCCTGAGAGCGGCCCAACCGCTCTGGTCCGTCTCCACCCTCGGCCTCATCGCCGCGCAGGCCACCTCCGAGCCCGAGGCCCTGGCCGAGGCCGAAGCCCTCGCCAAGCAGGCCGACCAGGACCGCGACCTTCTCCTGGCCCGCCTCGCCGAGCTCCCCGGCCTCACCGTCCCGGCCGTCTCGCGGGCCCCGTTCGTGCTGGTCAGGACGCCGAGCGCGGCCGAGCTACGGGCGGGCCTGCGCGCCGAGGGTATCGCCGTCCGGCGCGGTGACACCTTCCCGGGCCTGGGCTCGCAGTGGCTGCGCCTGGCCGTGCGCGACCGGACGGCCACCGACCTGCTGGTCGACCGCTGGCAGCAACTCGCCGCGACGCCCTGGTCGGGCCCGGGATAAGGTCGGAGCCATGAGCAGCTACCTCGACGCCGCCGACCAGGCCGTGGAGCACGCGCTCGCGCTGGGGGCCCGCTACGCCGACGCCCGGGTGATGCACCGCCGCACTGAATCCATGTCCGCTCGCAACGGTGCCGTGGAGGCGCTGGAGCAGGGCGAGACGGTCGGTATCGGGGTGCGGGCGCTCGTGGGGTCCAGCTGGGGTTTCTTCGCGACGCCGCACCTGGACGCGCCCTCGGTCCGGGCGGCCGCGCGGCAGGCGGTGGAGATCGCCGCCGCTTCCTCGCGGGTGCCGGGACCGGCGGCGATGATCCCGGCCGATCCGGAGGTGGGCAGCTGGGCCAGCCACTGCGAGGTGGATCCGCTGGACGTGCCGGTGTCGGACAAGGGCGACCTGCTGACCGCGGCCACCGCCGAGATGCGCAGTCAGGGTGCTGACATCGCGACCGGCTTGTACCAGATCTGGGACACCCGCAAGTGGTTCGTCTCCTCCGAGGGTCACCGCATCGACCAGCACATCCGCGAGTGCGGCGGCGGCATCTCGGCCACCGCGGTCGGCGAGCGCGAGACCCAGGTCCGTTCCTATCCCTCGCGCCGCGGCCAGTACGGTACCCGTGGCTGGGAGCTGGTCACCGAGCTGGACCTGGCCTCGCAGGCGGCCCGGATCGCCGACGAGGCGCAGGCGCTGCTGCGCGCCCCGCAGTGCCCGTCCGGCCAGACCACGCTCATCCTCGGCAGCGAGCAACTGGCGCTGCAGATCCACGAGTCCGTGGGGCACGCCATCGAGCTGGACCGCATCCTGGGCTGGGAGGCGGCCTACGCCGGCACCTCGTGGCTGAACCTGGCCGAGCTCGGCACGCTGCGGTATGGCAGTGAGCTGATGAACATCGTCATCGACGCCACCCACCCCGGTGCCCTGGGCTCCTTCGGCTACGACGACGAGGGCACGAAGGCCGGCAAACGCGACGCGGTGCGCAACGGGATCTGGACCGGTGTGCTGGCCGGCCGGGAGAGCGCGGCCGTCGCAGGGCTCGACTACGGCGGCAGCGTCCGCTCCATGGACTGGTCGCGGCTGCCGATCGTGCGCATGACCAACGTGGGCCTGGAGCCGGGCCCGCACACCCTGGACGAGATCATCGCCGCGACCGACGACGGGGTGTTCATGGAGATGAACCGGTCATGGTCGATCGATGACAAGAGGTTGAACTTCCAATTCGGCTGCGAAGTCGGCTACGAGGTGAAGAACGGCAAGCTCGGCCGGATGGTGAAGAACCCCACCTACACCGGCATCGGCCCGACGTTCTGGCAGAGCATGGACATGCTCTCGAACGAGATCGTCGCCTGGGGCACGCCGAACTGCGGCAAGGGTCAGCCCGGCCAGATCGGGCACACCGGCCACCCGGCGGCGCCGGCCCGGTTCCAGAACGTGCGAGTGGGGGTGAGCGGATGAGCCCGGACGCCACGGCGCGGACCGAGACTGCCGAGCGGGTGCTCCAAGCCGCGCGCACGGCCGCCGGCGGCTCGGCGGACGTGGACGTGACGGTCGAGCACGAACACGTGGCGCTCACCCGCTTCGCCAACTCCTACATCCACCAGAACGTCGCCAGCGACACCGACACGGTCACCCTGCGGATCCACGCCGACGGCCGCACCGCGCTGAACTCCACCACGGTCACCGACGACGCGGGCCTGGCGGCCCTGGTCGAGCGCACGGTGGCGGCGGTACGGCTCTCGCCGGCCGACCCCGGCTGGGCCGGCCTGTCCGGCCGTGCCGGACTGCCGGTGCCCGCCGACGAGCCGGACCTGGCGACCGGCGGCGCCGGGCCGGAGGCGCGGGCCGAGCAGGTGAAGGCGTACGTTGACGCGGTCGGCGGCCTCACGGCGGCCGGGTTCTACCGGAACCGGCTGATCGTCACCGCGTATGCGAACTCTGAGGGACAGAGCGTCCACGGCACGGTCGTCGAGGCCACGATCGACGGCATCGCCAAGACTGAAACCTCGGACGGCGCCTCGCGCCAGGCCTCGCGCCGCATGAGCGACCTGGACGGCGCCGCGATGGGCGCGCGGGCGGCGGCCAAGGCGCTGGCGTCGCAGAACCCTGTCGAGATCGAGCCGGGCGAGTACGAGGTCGTGCTGGAGCCGACGGCGGCCAGCGACGTGCTGTGGGCGCTGGCCGACTTCGGGTTCAACGGCAAGTCGCTGATCGAGGGCACCTCGTTCGTGCGGCTGGGGGAGCAGCAGTTCGACGCGTCGGTGACGCTGATCGACGACCCGCTGTCGGGCCCGGCGGCAGGAGCGCTGTTCGACACCGAGGGCACGCCGCGCGAGGTGCTGGAACTGGTCCGCGACGGGGTGACCCGGGCCGTCGCACACGACCGGCGCTCGGCGCGCGAAGCCGGGGCGGGCTCCGGCGCGGTGAGCACCGGCCACGCCAGCGCGTTCAGCGCGGTGGAGGGAGCCCAGCCGATCAACATCCGGCTGGAACCGACGGTTGGCCTGGCCCCGACCGAGGTCGAGGGACCGGCAGCGGACTCCTCGGTCCAGGCGCTGGTCACGCAGGTCCGGCGCGGGCTGTTGGTGACAGACCACTGGTACACGCGGTGCCTGGACCCGCGGCGGCTGGTGATGACCGGGCTGACGCGCAACGGCGTGTGGCTGATCGAGAACGGTGAGATCACCCGCCCGGTGAAGAACCTGCGCTTCACACAGTCCTACCCCGAAGCGCTCGCGCCGGGGCGCGTGCTGGGCATCGGCACGTACGCGCCGGCGTTCGCGTCGAAGTACGGGGCGTTCTCGGCGATGGCGCCGGCGCTGCGGCTGGCGGGGTGGAACTTCACGGGCGGCGCGAGCGGCTGACGCGCGAGCGGCTGAGGGCGGTCGTTTACCAGTCCCCGCCGAAGTTTTTCAGAGCGAGCTCGGCTCGGACCTCCTCCAGCAGCCGGCCCATCCAGTTGCGGCCCCGGCTACCGCGCTCTCCCCAGAACAGCGACTCACTGTCCTGGAACAGGATTCGTGTCTCGCCGGTCGCCGCGAGGACGGCGGCGAGGTCGGGGTTCTGCGCGAACTTCGCCCGCAACAGTAGGGCCATGACCGCGACCCGCACTTGTGGCCAGCCATCGCGTACCGCAGCCTCCCTGACGATGCTCCGCACCAGGCGCGCCGGCTCGGCGGCGAGAACCGCCTCCCGCACCGCGCCGTCGGTCACGGCGAGCGCCCAGTACGCCTGCAGGACGGTCGGGTAGGCCAGGCCGCCGATCTCGATCGGCGACGGGTACTCGTTGCGCAGGACCCACACGTCCAGCTCCTGTGGCCAGCCCTTCGGGTAGACGACCTCCGGGACGATGACGCTGGTCGGCTCGGAGTCCGGGTGGTCCGGGCCGTCGGCGGGGACACGTGCGCGGTACTCGGCCGTGGCTTTCGCCTCCTGGGCGAAGTACTCCAGAACCCAGGCGTAGGTCTTTTCGGTGACGACGGCCGGGCTGCCGGCCCGGGTTGTGTACGGCGCGCCGATGCCGCCGATGAGGATCTGCACGGGGACGTCGTTCTGGTCCATGTCGCCGAGCATGTAGACGCGCAGGTGCTCGGGGACCGCCTCGTACGCGGTCCGCAGCGCCTGCCGGTTCTCGTCGGTCTGGTCGGCGAGGAACACGTCGATGGCGGCGCGGCACCGGTCTGATGAGTTCGGGCGCTGGTTCAGGTCGTCGATGGTGTCGCGCACCTCGCCGAGGAGCATCTCAGGGGTCAGCCACGTCTGGGGCTCGGCGAACTTCCACGAGGCGAGATGGTGGGCCGAGGCCCGGGCGCCCTCGGTCAGTTCGGTGGCGACCCAGCCGGAGCGGAGTTTCGCGGCGAATCCGTCGAGGCTTTCCAGCCCCCAGCAGTCCACCATGCCGTCGGCGTAGATGATCAGGTCGGTGAGGTGGTAGCTTCCCGCGTTGCGGATGAACGCCGGCCGCCAGGTCCCGGCGATACGCTCCCCGTCCACGTCGCGCCAGGTCCGCTGTTTGATCCCCATGGCGGGCAGGGTACCGGTTTCCGAGCCGCTGGCTCAGCCAGTGGTGATGACCGCGACGATCCGCGTGCCCGGCTCGAACTTTCCGGCCTCGATCATGTCCGTGATGCCGTAGAGCATTTTGGCGACGTAGATCCGATCGACCTCGAAGCCCTGCTCCTCACCGAACTTCGCTGCGAAGGCATCCAGTTCCGGCGGCACCTTCGCGTACCCGCCGAAGTGGAAGTCGTCCTCGATGTGCCAGTTGTCGAAGACCCTCTGGTAGGCCTGCCGTTGCAATTCGGCGACTTCCTTCGTCAAGAAGCCGCCCTTCAGCGTCGCGAACCCGATCGCCCGCTGCCCCGGCCCGAGCCCGGCAGCGATCCCCGCGAGCGTCCCGCCGGTCCCGACCGGGCAGCAGATCACGTCGAAGGGTTCTGCGATCTCCTGCGGCAGCTCGGCGCAGCCCTTCACCGCCGCCGGATTCGATCCACCCTCCGGGATCAGGTAGAAATCCCCGAAGCAGCTCTCCAGGAACCGCCGCATGTTGTTCGATTTCTTGGTCCGGTACGTCTCCCGGTCCACATACATCAAGTGCATGCCCTGCGACTTCGCGAACGCCAGCGACTCGTTCAGCGGCTCATGCGGCTCGCCCCGGATCACCCCGATCGTCTTGAATCCCTCGGCCCGCCCGGCTGCCGCGACCGCCCGGATGTGGTTCGAGTACGCGCCGCCGAACGTCAGCAGCCGCGTGGCGCCGGCCCGCCGGGCCTTCGCCAGGTTGTACTTCAGCTTGCGGGGCTTGTTGTTGTCGAAGTGCAGGATCAGCTCCGGCCGCCGCTCGTCCGGGGTTCCGTTCATCGCAGTCGGTGGTCCAATCCGGTGAACCGCTTGCCCGCCGACATCGTCCGGATCGCCTGCGCCAGCGCGCGCTTCGAGCCGACCAATACCACCAGCTTCTTCGCCCGCGTCACCGCCGTGTACAGCAGGTTCCGCTGCAGCATCATCCACGCGCTCATCGTCACCGGCACCACGACCACCGGGTACTCAGAGCCCTGCGACCGGTGCACGGTCATCGCGTACGCGTGCTGCAGCTCGTCGAGCTCGGCGAACTCGTACGTCACGTCCTCGTCCTCGTCGGTCCGCACGACCAGCGTCTGCTCCTCCGGCACCATCGACATGATGACGCCGCCGGTGCCGTTGAAGACCCCGTTCTTGCCCTTGTCGTAGTTGTTGCGGATCTGCGTCACCTTGTCGCCGACCCGGAACGTGCGCCCGCCGAACCGCTTCTCCGGCCGCGAGGGCTGCGCCGGCGTCAGCGTCTCCTGCAGCAGGCCGTTCAGCGTCCCGGCGCCCGCCGGCCCGCGGTGCATCGGGGTCAGGACCTGGATGTCGCGGCGCGGGTCGAAGCCGAAGCGCTTCGGGATGCGGGTCGTGACCAGTTCCACGGCCACCCGCGCGGCGTCCTCGGTCTCGTCCTCGACGAACAGGAAGAAGTCGTCGAACCCCTCCAGCTGCAACGGTTTCCCGGAGTTGATCCGGTGCGCGTTCACCACCACGCCCGACTGCTGCGCCTGCCGGAACACCTGCGTCAGCCGCACGCGCGGCACCCGGGGCGCGGCCAGCAGATCGCGCAGCACCTCGCCGGCGCCGACCGAGGGCAGCTGGTCCACGTCCCCGACCAGCAGCAGGTGCGCGCCGGGGGCGACGGCCTTGGCCAGCTTGTTGGCCAGCAGCACGTCCAGCATTGAGGCCTCGTCCACCACCACCAGATCGGCCTCCAGCGGCCGGTCCCGGTCGTACGCCGCGTCGCCGCCGGGCTTGAGCTCCAGCAGCCGGTGCACGGTCATCGCCTCGGCGCCGGTCAGCTCAGTCAGCCGCTTGGCCGCCTTGCCGGTCGGCGCGGCCAGCACCACCCGCGCGCGTTTGGCCTGCGCCAGCTCGACGATCGAGCGCACGGTGAACGACTTGCCGCAGCCCGGCCCGCCGGTCAGGACACTGACTTTCGACGTCAGTGCCTGCTGCACCGCCGCGGTCTGCTCCGGCGCGAGATCGGCGCCGGTGCGCTCCTTCAGCCAGCCCAGCGCCTTGTCCCAGTCCACGGAGGCGAACGAGCCGAGCCGGTCGTCCGGCGCCTCCAGCAGCCGCCGCAGCTGCGCGGCCAGCGAGACCTCGGCGCGGTGGAACGGGACCAGGTAGATCGCGCGGATCGGCTCGTCCGGGTCGTAGCCGTCCGGGTCGGGGATGTCCTCGGCGACCACGCCCTCGGCCTCGGCGAGCTCGTCCAGGCATCGCGAGGCCAGATCGAGGTCGACGCTCAGGATCTTCACCGACGCCTCCAGCAGCTTCTCGCGCGGCAGGTAGCAGTTGCCGGCGTCAGAGCTCTGCGACAGGGCGTACTGGATGCCGGCCTTCACCCGCTCCGGGGAGTCGTGCGGGATCCCGACGGCCACCGCGATCGCGTCGGCGGTCTTGAACCCGATGCCCCACACGTCGGAGGCGAGTTTGTAAGGCTCCTGCTTCACGACGTCGATCGAGGCGTCGCCGTACTCCTTGTAGATCCGCACCGAGATCGAGGTGGTGACGCCGACCGACTGCAGGAAGACCATGACCTCCTTGATGGCCTTCTGCTCGACCCAGGCCGCGGCGATCAGCTTGGTGCGCTTGGGCCCCAGGGTCGGCACCTCGATCAGCCGCTTCGGGTCCTCCTCGATCACCGCCAGGGTGTCCACCCCGAAGTGCTCGACGATCTTCTCGGCGGTCTTTGGCCCGATGCCCTTGATCAGCCCGGAGCCGAGGTACTTCTGGATGCCCGCGACGGTCGCGGGCAGCACCGTGGTGTAGTTCTCGACGGTGAACTGCCGGCCGTACTGCGGATGCGAACCCCAGCGGCCGCGCATCCGCAGCGACTCCCCGGGCTGCGCGCCGAGCAGCGCCCCGACCACCGTCAGCAGGTCCGCGGCGCCGTGGCCGGTGTCGACGCGGGCGACGGTGTAGCCGGTCTCCTCGTTGGCGAAGGTGATGCGTTCCAGGACGCCTTCGACGACGGCGAGGTTGCCGTGCGGCTCGGTGGTGGGTGCGGCCAAGGGTCCTTCCCCTGTACTACGCGGCCTGTATGGACTCCTCGACTCTAGCGGCGGGCACGGACGACTCCGGTGCGATCCGTGCGGCCGCCGGCTTGCGGCGCGGCCACACGATCGCGACCAGCCCGGCCAGCACCACCGCGGACCCGACCATCTCCAGCGCGGTCATCCGCTCGCCGTTGGCGATCAGCGCCGCGAGGATCCCGATCGGCGGGACGCCCAGCGTGTAGGGCGCGACGGCCGAGGCCGGGTACTTGGTGATCAGCACGACCCATGCCCCCATGCCGACGAACGTCGACACCAGCACCACGTACAGCAGCCCCAGCACCGGCCCGGCGTGCAGGTGCGCGAACGCGTGCCCGATCCGGTGCGGCCCCTCGGTCACCAGCGAGACGGCCAGCAGCGGGGGAGTGGCGTACAGGCTCGCCCACACCATCAGCGCGAACCCGTTGGCGGCGCCGGCCTTGCGGTTGCAGATCGAGCCCAGGGCCCACGACGCGCCCGCGCCGATCACCAGCAGCAGCGAGCCCAGCGGCACGTTCCCGCCGCGTCCGGCGCCGATGACGCCGAGCCCGGCCACCGCCGCCGCGATGCCCAGCGCCTGGCGCAGGCCGGTCCGCTCCCCGAGCAGCAACGCGGCAGCCAGGACCGTGAACGGCGCCTGGGACTGCAACACCAGCGAGGCCAGGCCGTCCGGCATGCCGTGCGCCATGCCCGTGAACAGCAGCACGTACTGGCCGAAGAACATGAAGGTGCTGATACCGGCGATCCAGTACCAGCGGACCTCCTTCGGGCGCGGGAAGAACAGGGTCGCTGTCCCCGTGAGCGCGAAGCGCACGGCGGCCAGCAGGATCGGCGGGAAGCCGTCCAAAGCATGGCTGATGGCGATGAAGTTCACGCCCCAGATCACGACGATCGCAAGGGCCAAAGCGATGTGGCGGGGATTACGCATGACGGTAGTGTCCGGTCGCGCTATCGTTCAGCACCAGCGAATGATTTTGCGTGAAACCGTTAAGATGGCCTTAACGGTTGAGGAGGCCCCATGATCGACGTGCGCCAACTGCGGACGCTGCGCGCCCTGGCCGACCACGGCACGGTCTCGGCGGCGGCCGAGGCCCTGTACCTGACGCCGTCGGCGGTCTCCCAGCAACTGGCCGTCCTGAGCAAGAGTACCGGCTGCGAACTGCTGGAACGACGGGGACGCAACGTGGTGCTGACCGAGGCGGCGCGGGTCCTGGTCGGGCACGCCGACGCGGTGTTCGCGCAACTGGAGCGTGCGCAGTCCGAACTGCGGGCCATCTCCCCGGCGCCGATGACGGTGCGCATCGCGGGCTTCCCGACCGCGATCATGGCGGTCATCGCCCCGGCGATGAAGGTGCTGCGCGACGCGCACCCGGAGTGGGGCTTCGAGATCGCCGACACCGAGAGCGAGGACTCCGTCGCGCACCTGATCGACGGCTCGATCGACGTCGCGGTGGTGATGGCGGCGCCGAACCGGCCGCTGCTCGGCGATCCGCGGATCAGGATCCTGCCGTTGCTGGAGGAGGTCTACCACGCGGCCGTGCCGGCCGGGCATCGGTTGGCGGGGGCGGAGCAGATCTCGCTGACCGATCTGGTCGAGGAGCCGTTCGTGCTGGCCGCCGAGGGGCTGTCGTGCCACGACCAGGTGACGGCGATCTGCGCGGACGCCGGGTACCAGCCGCGCGGGCGGTACCGCGCGACCGACTTCAGCGCGGCGCTGGCGTTGATCGCTAACGGGTTCGGGGTGACGCTGCTGCCGACGCTCGGGGTCCCGCCGCAGGTGCCGGAGGGTGTTGTGCTGGTGCCGTTGAAGGAGGACTGGCCGCGGCGGGTGAGCCTAATCGCGGTGCGGACCGGTGCGGAGTACCCGGAGGTGCTCGCGGCGCTCACCGCGGCCGCGGCTAAGCTGGTCCGATGATCGTTTCCCGGGGCGGGGCCGGTGCTGGTGGGCTCGGCGGGGCCGGTGGCTCTGGCGGCGTTGGTGGCGTTGGTGGCCCGGGCTCGCTGCTCGTGGCCGGTACGACGTCCGACGCCGGCAAGAGCTTGCTCACCGCGGGGATCTGCCGGTGGTTGGCGCGGCAGGGCGTGCGGGTGGCGCCGTTCAAGGCGCAGAACATGTCGAACAACTCGATGGTCGTCGGGGTCGGGGTCGGGGGCACGTCCACGGCCGGCGCGGAGATCGGGCGCGCGCAGGTGATGCAGGCGCAGGCCGCCGGGGTCGAGCCGGAAGTGGCGATGAACCCGGTGCTGCTCAAGCCGGGCAGTGATCGGACGAGCCAGGTCGTGCTGTTGGGGAAGGTGTTCGCGGAGGCGTCGGCGACGTCGTACCAGGACCTGAAACCGCGGCTGCGGGAGGCGGTGCTGGCCTCGTATCAGGACTTGAAGTCGCGCTTCGACGTGGTGATCTGCGAGGGTGCCGGGTCGCCGACCGAGATCAACCTGCGGGACGGGGACCTGGTCAACATGGGGCTGGCCCGGCCGCTGGGGATGCCGGTGGTGGTGGTCGGCGACATCGACCGGGGCGGGGTGTTCGCGGCGTTCCACGGGACGGTGGCGTTGCTGGACGCCGAGGATCAGCGGCTCATATCAGGGTTCGTCATCAACAAGTTCCGCGGCGATCCGTCGCTGTTGACGCCCGGGCTGCGGCAGATCGAGGGGTTCACCGGCCGGCCGGTGCTCGGCGTGGTGCCGTGGCTGCCCGGGATCCGGCTGGACGCCGAGGACGCGCTTCCGATCGAGGCGTACGCGGCCGGCGCGGCTGGTGCTGGTACGGGCGTCGCCGAAGGCTCGCGGCTGCGGGTCGCGGTGGTGCGCTTCCCGCGCGTCTCGAACTTCACCGACGTCGACGCACTGGCGATCGAGCCGGGCGTGGATGTGGAGTTCACAGCGTCGGCCTCGGCCGTGGAGTCGGCGGACCTGGTGGTGCTGCCGGGCACCAAGTCGACCGTCGCGGACCTCGCCTGGCTGCGCGAACGCGGCCTGGAACCGGCACTGGCCAAGCGCGCGGCCGAGGGACGCCCCATCCTGGGCATCTGCGGCGGCTACCAGATGCTCGGCACCCAGATCGAGGACGCCGTCGAGTCGCGCCGCGGCACCGTCGCAGGCCTCGGACTCCTGCCGGTGCGCACGGTGTTCGACCCGGCCAAGACCCTGACTCGCCCGACAGGCCTCGGCCTCGGCGAACCGGTCGCAGGCTACGAGATCCACAACGGCCAGGTCCACGTCGCAGGCGGCGAGCCCCTGTTCACCGACACCACCGGCGCGCCGCTGGAAGGCTGCCGCCACGGCGCGGTCTGGGGCACGATCTGGCACGGCGCGCTGGAGAGCGACGGCTTCCGCCGCGCATACCTGGCGCAGGTCGCGGCAGCATGCGGGCTGCGCTACGAGCCGGACCCCACGATCTCCTTCGCGGCCGAGCGCGAGAAGCAACTCGACCGCCTCGGCGACGCGGTGGAGGAGCACCTCGACACGGACCGCCTGTGGCGGCTGATCGAGGGCGGACCGACGGCGGGGCTGCCGCTGCTGGCGCCGGGTGCGCAGATGTAGCTGCTGGTATTCGGGACAGCCGACCGCGAGCCGAGTCGCGAACCGAGCCGAGCCGCGAACCGCACCATCGAACGCTGACCGCGAACCGGCGCCTGCCGATCGCTGCTTGCCAACCGCACCGGCAACCGGCAACCGCACCGCCAATCGACGGCCGCGAACCGCCGACCGCTAACCGCCAGCCGCACCGCCGACCGTGAACCAGCACCGCCAACCACTGGCCGCCCACCGCGAGCCGCCGCCCGCCGCCTGCAGACCAGCCGCCGGCCGACCAGCCGCATATGCCTGCCAACCTGTGACCGCCAGGCCATCGCGAACCGGTGTGCGCAGCCTGCCGACGTGCCGCAGATGCCTGCCAACCTGTGACCGCCAGGCCATCGCGAACCCGCGCGCGCAGCCTGCTGACCTGCCGCAGATGCCTGCCAACCCGTGACCGCCAGGCCATCGCGAACCGATGCGCGCAGCCTGCCGACGTGCCGCAGATGCCTGCCAACCTGCGATCGCGAGGCCATCGCGTGCCGGTGTGCGCAGCCTGCTGACCTGCCGCAGATGCCTGCCAGCCGGCGATCGCGAGGCCATCGCGGATCGGCCTACCGCAGATCAGTCCCCGCAGATCAGCCCCACCGCCCTACCGAGCCCCCGTCCGCAACAACTCCGCCCCCAGCGCCGTGCACCCGTGCCAAGCCGCCTTCCCCTCCCGCCGCGTCGCCACCAGTCCGGCCTCGCGCAGCGCCGTCGCGTGCTGCGACGCCGAGGCCGCACTGATCCCCAAGTCCTGCGCGAGGTTTCCCGTCGTCCGCTGTTCCGCGAGTGCCTCCAGCACCTGCGCGCGGGTGCGGCCCAGCAGCGTGCCGAGCGGGTCGGCGTCCTGGGGTTCCGGCAGGAGCGGCAGGGGCGTGAGTGCCGGGTAGACGAGCAGCTTCGAGTCGTCGGGGGCTGTGGCGATCAGCGGTGGGCCGCTCCATGTCGCTGTGGGGTAGAGGGTCAGGCCGCGGCCGTCGAGGTGGAAGTCGGCGTGCTTCTCCGGGGCCATGTGCCAGACCAGGCCGTCGAGGCGGGAGCCGGGCAGCAGGGACTCCAGGCCCGCGCCGAGGCCGAGGCGGCCCCAGCGGCTGGTGCGCCAGGCGACCTCGGCGTGGAAGCCGGCTCGCAGGCGCCGCCAGGGCTCCGTCAGGACGCTGTCATATGCGTCGTGCAGTCCGGTCACGAGTTCGGACCACGCCGCGCGGTCGCGGGCTGCGATCCGCCGCGTCCACGGTGTCGGCGCCTGGCCGAAGCCTGCGACCCGCGCCATCTCGCGGCGCACCTGCTCCGCCGAGGTCGCCGCCACGCGCTCGAAGCCCTCCTGGACGTCAGGCACCACCGGGTCCACGAACTGCGGGCCGCGGCCGCAGGGCGGTATCAGCTCCAGCAGCGGACGCGCGTGCCCCGGCAGTTCGCGGGCCGCCTCCCGGCGCCAGCGGGTGAACACCGGGTCGGAGGCCGGGCGGTGCAGCGTCGCGAGCGCCATCGCCAGTTCCAGCAGCGGCGCCGGCTCGTCGGCGAAGCGTATGTGCAGCAGGTCGTCGGGCGTGAAGTGGATCCGCATCTCGTCCTCACGTTTCAGCGTGGGCTGAATCGATCGCCCCGGCGCGCGGGGGCTTCCAGAGTGAAGACGTGTCCCGCACCTCTCGGGGACGCGGTTCGGCGACGACAGAAAACGACACGAAGGGACAACCCTCATGCGCGAGCGCATCCTCGGCGTCGCGGTCTCGGCCGGCTTGGCGGTGGCGGCGTTTCCGGCGGCCGCCTCGGCCGGCACCCCCGCCACGCCCGCCACCCCCGCCACCGCAGGCGGCTGGACGCCGGTGACCTACGGGTCGCTGGACCAGCCCGCGGGCACCGACTGCTCGTTCGAGCTGAAGATCGACTTCCCCACGCAAGGAGTGGAGCAGCGGATCTCCGCGACCTACCCGGACGGCAGCCCGCTGCGGACCGACTTCCGCGGGCCGCTCATCGCGCGCTACACCAACGGCGCCACCGGCGCGTCCGTCGACGAAGACCTCAGCGGGGTCGGCACGCTGTACAACCTCCCCGACGGTTCGAGCCTGTGGAACATCCCGGACAACTTCGGCGTCAGCATCAAGCCCGGCGACCCGTACCACGCGCAGGGCGAGTACGTGCTCAGCGGCGGCGAGGTGATCGCGATCACGCCGAAACACCAGGTCGCGGTCCTGTACCAGACCAAGGTCACCGACGTCTGCGCGGCACTGACGTGATCAACTCCGACATGTTCCAGCCCGCAGCTCACCCCGTCAGATAAGCCGCCGCACGCTGACGCAGCACCTCGTGCACCCCGTACGCCGAGGTCTCCGACGGCAGGAACGCCTTGCGCATCTTGGCGACCGACGTGTAGTTCGTGTCGCACACGTTCGCCAGCGGCGACTCCACGCCCTGCGTCACCAGCTGGTACGCGTCCAACTCGCTCAGGCCGTAGTCGCGGGCGATCCACTGCACGAGATCGACCTGCGCGATCCGGAACGCGTCCTCCAGGGGACGTGCCGACCCCGCGGTCATGATGTACGCGTCCGACTCCAGCCGGGGCCACGGCGTCGGCACGCCCTTCACCAACTCGATGGTCACCACCGTGTTCATCGCGGTCTCCACGGCCACCCCGCAGGTCTCGCCCTCACCCTGCCGGGCGTGGCCGTCCCCGAGGCTGAACAGTGCGCCCTCGACGTTCACGCCGAGGTAGCACGTGACCCCGGCCCGCATCTCGGGGGTGTCCATGTTGCCGCCGTGCGCGTCGGGCACGAGCGCCGAGCGCACTTCGAGGTTGGCCGGGGCGACGCCGACGGTCCCGTGCATCGGGTCCATCGGGAGTTCGACCTCGACGTCGCTGTCCTTGGCCTGGAACAGCGCGGTGCGGCGCTCGCGGTCCAGCTGCCAGATCCAGACCCGCTCCGGCAGCGGCGGCTGGAGCGTCGCGGTGGTGTGCGTGGAGGTCAGGGCGCCGAACAGCGGGACGGTGGTCGAGGCGGCCCAGTCGCGGGCCGGCTCGATGGACACGAAGTGGATCGCCAGCGTGTCGCCGGGCTCGGCGCCCTCGACGTAGAACGGGCCGGTCTGCGGGTTGAGGAACGGGAACTCGCAGACCTCGGTGACCAGGTCCTTCTCCGAACGCACGCGGCCGGCGAAGCAGTCCTCGGTGAACAGCTCCAGAGTGTCGCCGGGCTTGACGCGGGCCAGCGGCGGCGCGCCGCCGAAGGTCCAGACGTATTCGCCGACGGAGGGGGTGAACTTGTGGACCGGGAGCGAGTTCGCCATGACTAGCACTGTAGCCAGGCGAACCCGCTCCGGGGGAGCACCTCCTCAGGAGGCGGAGCCGAGTTCCTCGACCAGCGCCTCCTCCTCCGCTGCGTCCTCGGCGTCCTCCGAGGTGTCATCGAAGGTCTGGCTCTCGGCCTCGGTCAGCAGCCGGTGCCCGGAGGCCAGGATCGCGATGCCCAGCACCACCACCATGGCCGCGACGTAGAACGCGACGTGGATGTTGTAGTGCTCGGCGAGCCGTCCGGCGAAGTACGGCGCCAGGCCGCCGCCGATGAAGCGCACGAAGCCGTACGACGCCGAGGCGATCGGCCGGTCGACCGGCGAGACGGTCATCACGGCCTGCGTGGTGACGGTGTTGTTCACGCCGATGAAGACGCCTGCGACGATCACGGCCGTGATCAGCACCGCCCTGTGGTTCACGAACAGCCCGACGACCAGGATGTTGACGGCGAACAGCGCGAGGTTCGCGTACAGGGTCCGGGCGATGCCGAACCGGGCCTGCAGCCGCGGGGCGCCGAACACCGCGAAGACCGCGACCAGCACGCCCCAGGCGGTGAACACGTAGCCGAGCTGGTGCGTGCCCAGCTTCATCGGGAACGGCGCGTAGCCCAGGAGGGTGAAGAAGCCCCAGTTGTAGCACAGGGCGGTGAGCGCGAGGGTGAGCAGGCCACGGTGTCGCAGGGCCTTGATGGGCTCGGTGATCGACACCTTGCGGGCCGGCGGCGGTGTCGGCGCCACCAGCGTGAGCGTGGCGATCAGGGCGATCAGCATCAGCACCGCGACGCCGAAGAACGGCCCGCGCCAGCTGATCCCGCCGAGTTCCCCGCCGACCAGCGGGCCCAGGGCGATGCCGACGCCGAGCGCGGTCTCGTACAGGATGATCGCGCCGGAGAAGCCGCCGCTGGCCGAGCCGACGATGACGGCCAGCGAGGTGGCGATGAACAGCGCGTTCCCGACGCCCCATCCGGCACGCAGGCCCACGATCTGGCCGACGGTGCTGGAGGTACCGGCCAGTGCGGCGAAGACCACGATGATCGCCAGGCCCGCGACCAGCGTCCGCTTGGCGCCGATGCGGCTGGAGACGAAGCCGGTGAGGAGCATCGCCACCGCGGTCACCACCAGGTAGCTGGTGAACAGCATGGTGACCTGGCTCGGCGTGGCCTTCAGCTGGGAGGCCAGGGCCGGCAGGATCGGGTCGACCAGGCCGATGCCCATGAACGAGATGACGCAGGCGAAGGCGACGGCCCAGACGGCCTTCGGCTGGTGCAGGAGGCTCGGGGGTTTGGCGTGGCCCGTCGCATGGCTTGCGTGGCCCGAGTGGCCCGAGTGGTGCCCGCTGCCGGAGGCGCCGGAGCTGCCTGAGCTGCCTGAGCCGCCCGGGCCGCCGGGATTCGCAGTGGTCGCGACGGGCGCCGCGGAGACGTCTGAGGCGTCTGAGGCGTCGGAGCGCAGGGTGGATGACAAGGTTCTTCCTTCCACGCGGTCGGACTACGGTCCCGCTCGCGCACAAGGCGTCCCCACACTGGGCGTTCCTGCGCAAGGCGTTCCTGCGCAAAGCGGCCCCGGATCAGCGACCCGGGCCCGAAACGCTCAGTAGCGTGCGGCGAGCGAGTGGACCAGCTTCTGCGCCACCGGAAGGGCCTCCTCGGCGGCGCGTTGCAGCGTCGCCCGCTCCTCGTCGGTGAGCGTCTGCAGCACCTTGTCGAGGTGTTCCAGGCGGGTGTTCCACCGGGTGCGCAGCGTCTCGTCCCCGGCGGCGGTGAGCTCCACGAGCACCACGCGGCCGTCGGTGGGGTCGGCGACCCGGGCCACCAGGCCGGCGTCCTCCAGGCGGCGCAGCAGCTGCGTCATCGAGGGCTGGGTCACGCCCTGGGCGGTGGCCAGCGAGGTGATGCGCTGCGGCCCGCGCCGTTGCAGGGAGCCGAGGGTGGCGGCGGCGGTGAGGCTGAGCCCGTCCGGGGCCGGCACGTGCCGCATCATCAGCACTGTGACGGTCTCGAAGAGTTCGCCCACCGCGGCCGGGTTCTGATCCACGTCCATGATTGTATCGTCCATCTATATAGGTTGCCTATGTAATGTGGATCACAGTCGGCCGGCGCCGGCAGCGCACCGTATCCCTGGCGATCTCGGTATCTCCAGCGCGCCCGCGCCCGGCCGCCCGGCTCACTCCCAGGGCGCGCCCTTCTCCAGCAGCGTGCGGCCGAACTCGGCCATCTTCGCCGCGTACTCCTCGGTCCACCCGGTCAGCAGCGCCAGATCCGCCACCGGCATCCGGTCGAAGCGCCGGGGATCGGTGAGCTTGGCCGCCGCCACGGCCTGGTAGTTCTCCGCCCGGCCGGCCGAGGCGCGGAAGGCGTCGGCCAACTCGGTGCTGCGCGAGAGCAGCTGCAGCGGGTCCTCTATGGAGTCCAGGCCGAAGAACGACTCGGTGTCGATCGGCACGCCTGCCGGCGGGTCGCCGATCAGATGCAGCGGCCGCTTCTTGGGTTCGGGCTTGGAGGGCATGCCTTGATCGTAGGACTTACTTCTTCAGCTGGAAGTCCGCCGCGCGCTTGGCGGCGGCCTGGGACGCCGAGAGGGTGAGGTCGTCGTTGGTGTGGCCGTCGACGCGGGTCTGGGCGATCAGCAGGACGAGGTCGTTCTGCCGGATCAGGACGACGTTCATCTCCATCGAGGCGATTCCGAACTTCGCCGAGGTGTGCCAGGCGTGCGAGGCGTCGCCGACCTGCGGCAGGCTCAGCGGGGTCGCGTGCAGGGTGACCGACAGGCCCTCCTCGGTGACCTTCACCGCGCCGCAGGCCGTGAGCGCGCCGGCCGCCTTGTCGACCAGGCTCGCCGCAGTCTCACCCTGCGGCTGGATGATCGCCTCGTCCACGTAGTCGTCGAGAGCGCCCTTGGTCCACTCGGCCTGCGCCTGGTCGCCGATGTTCGACTGCTGAAGCACTTCCAGGCCCGGGCAACCCTTGATCATCGACGGGAGGTTGCGCTGGGTGAGGCCTTCGGAACGGAAGCCCGCCGGGAGGTCCGACAACTGGATCAGCGCGGGGGCCAGGCGCGCGCTGGAGGTGGAGGGGCCGCTGGAGGGGGCCGAGGCGCCGGCGGGGGTCGTCGGGGTCGCTGGAGTCGCGGGCGTCGTCGGCGACGCGCTGGTCGGCGCACTGGTGGCGACGTTCTGCGCGCTACTGGCGTTGGACCCCTTAGAGGCTCCGCAACCGGTCAGCATCGCGAGTGCCGCGGTGGCCGCCGTGGCCGTGCCGAGCAGCGTCCGTATCCGCATGGTCGTCCCTCCTGATGGTGAACACTGTTCGTCCATCCTGCCCGAACGGCGCAGCGGATGCCGCCGGATCGGGTCGCGCGATCGTTAGGCTCACGGCGTGACAGATGCGACGACCACCCCGATCCCCGCCCTCGTGTCCGGGTTCGACCACGACCTGGACGGCCTCGGCACCGCCGCCCGCGCCACCTACGACCAGCAGTACCACAAGAGCGAGTTCGCTCACATGGGCGTCCCGGTGCCGGACCTCCGCAAGCTGGTGAAGGGCATGTACAAGGAGATCGGCGGCCGCCGCGCGACCCACGACGACGTCACCGGCCTGGCCGCGGCACTGTGGGACACCGACATCTACGAGCGGCGCCTGGCCTCGGTGTTCGTCCTGGCACAGGGCGTCCGCCTCCTGACCGCGGCCGACCTGCAGGACCTGACCCTGATGCTCCGCGACGCCCCGATGTGGTCCCTGGTGGACCCGATCTCCGGCGACGTCGCGGGCAAGATCGTCCTGCGCGACCGCGAAGGCACCTCCCGCACCCTGGACCTCTGGGCCGGCGACGGCGACTTCTGGCTCCGCCGCGCAGCCCTGCTGGCCCTGATCCCGGCCATCCGCGAAGGCAAACCGGACCTCGTCCGCTTCACCCGCTACGCCGACCCGATGGTCGAGGAACGCGAGTTCTTCATCCGCAAGGCACTCGGCTGGGTCCTCCGCGAGATCGCACACAAGGACCCGACGTGGGTCGCCGCATGGGTGACCGCGCGCCTCGACCGGCTGTCGGGCGTGACGTTCCGCGAGGCGGTGCGGCACCTGCCGGAGGACGCCTCGACGCGGCTGACGGCGGAGTACAAGGCGGCCGGGGGTGGGCGGGGGAAGGCTACGGTGGAGCGGACCGTGGCGGTGGTTTGAGGGGACCGCACCACCAGGAGGAAACCAGTGTCATACCCGCAACCGCTCACCCCCGAGGAGAGCCTCGCCGACGCGAAGAAGCTGCTGAGCCTCCCGCGTATCGTCGTGATCTGCGGCTCCACCCGCTTCATGACCGAAATGAACGAGGCCGATCTGCGGGAGACCAAAGCCGGGAAGATCGTCGTCAAGCCGGGCTTCGACCTGAAGTCGCCGCACGAACTCCGGTCCGATCCGGCCGAGGCCGAGGCGCTGAAGGTTCGACTCGGCGAGCTGCACCGCGCGAAGATCCGGCTCGCCGACGAGGCGCTCGTCGTCGGCGACTACATCGGAGACAGCACCCGAGCCGAAATCGCCTACGCCCAATCGCTGGGCAAGCCCGTGCGATTCACGCACCCCGAAGTCGCCCCCGGCGTCTGAGGCGTCGATCGGCAGCTCGTGCCGGTGTGGCGTGGGTGCGGCACCGTAGGTTTGGACCATGCGGAGCTTGAGCGCGGACGAGGTGCGGTGGCTGCGGGTCCGGGCGCAGGGGCTGGCCGGCGATGGTGCGGGCGTTTCGGGCGAGCCCGCCAGCCGCGCCGTCGCAGCCGCCGTCCGTACCGCTGCGGCGCTCCAAGCGCAGGCGGCCGGCCCGGTACGCCTCCAAGTCTGGGCGCGTACGCGCGGTCTGCGCGCCGCCGACGTCGACGCGGCCGTCGCCGAGGCCGCGGTCGTGCGCACCTGGCTCATGCGCGGCACCATCCACATGGTCGCGGCCGACGACCTCAGGGCGTTCCTGGCCGTGCTCGGGCCGGTGAATCTGCGCGCGGATCGGCGGCGGCGGGAGCAGTTGGAGCTCGGCGACTCGGTGTGCGCCCGGGCGATGGACGCGCTGGCGAAGATCCTCGCCGGTGACAGGGTTCTGACTCGGGCTGAGATCGTCGCCGAGTTGGCGGGGCACGGAGTCGTCATCGATCTGAAGAGCCAGCAGCCGCCGCATCTGCTCGCGTTCGCGGCCAACAGTGCCCTGATCTGCCGGGGGCCCGACGCCGCGCGCGATGAGCCCACGTACGTTCTGCTCGACGACTGGCTGGAGCCCGCCGCGCTGCCCGACCGCGAAACCGCCCTGACCCGCCTCGCCGAGCGTTACTTCGCCGCCTACGGCCCGGCGACCACCGCCGATCTCGCCGCGTGGTCCGGGCTGCCCGCCGCCGACGCCAAAGCCGCCGCCGTGCTCGTCCGCGACAGCCTCGAAGAAGTCGAGCACGACGGCCAGCGCCTGCTGCTGCCGCGCGGCGCCGGCGCCGGCGCCGAAGCCACACCCATGCCGCCGCAGAACCCGCATCGCCTCCTGGCCCGCTTCGACCCCTACCTGCTCGGCCACCGCTCCCGCGACCTGATCCTCGCCCCCGCCTTCGCCAAGCGCGTCAACGCCGGAGGCGGCATGATCGCGCAGACGATGCTCGCCGACGGCCGGATCGTGGGCACGTGGAAGCCGAACCTGCTCGAACCCTTCGAAGACCTGCTGCCCGACCTGCCGCCCGCCGCCGCCGAAGCCTGGCAGCGCGAAATGGACTCCGCCGCAGCCTTCTGACCAGACCGGTATCCCTCAAGAGGAGTAATCCCGCACCTCACCGGGCATCTGCCACCTGGCGGCCATCGCAGTTACGCACCAGTCACGCACCGACAACAAACCGACAACGAAGCAGCCACGAACTCAGCGCGTATAAACGGTGACGAAGTCCCGCTCGTTGCCAGACGTGAAGCGTCCCGCCGGCCCGAGCCACGGCGCCGGCTCGGTCCAGCGTCCGTCCGCGTAAGTCCCGAAGATCGGTCGCGTGAAGTTGATGTCCAACTGCATGGCGCGCACCGCGCCGGCCCGCTGGAGGTACTGCGCGAGCTGCAAGGGCGAGGCGTTGTGCACCGCCGCGTAGACCACTTTCCCGTCCATCGTCACCCCGATCCCGGAGCGGTTGCCGTGCACGTCCGCCGAGTTGTTGGTGAAGCCCCACGTCCGCTCGTCCGCCGCGGTCCCGTCGTTGAGGTCCGCCGCGAGCTTCCCCTCGTTGATCATCAGGGCCAGGTTCTGGCGCACGCCGACGACGTCGGTACTCGGCAGCCCGCCGGGCCACGCCAGGACGTCCATGGAGCCGTCCTTGTAGAAGACCTCCGAAGCCGTCCCCGTGCGCAGCGGCCCGAAGGCCGTGTGGCCGCCTAGGTAGAAACCACCCCAGGAAGCGTTGTTGGCCATGAGGAAGCCCCCGTTCCACCCGGCGATGAGCCCGCTCGTGCTCGCGGCGTTGCCGCCGGGCCAGCCGCTCCCGCCGGGGACCTGCGAGCCGGCGTGCAGCACGAAGCGCACCGCCGCGGGGTCGAACCGCGCCGCGAACGCGTCGACGCCTCCGCTGACCTCGACGCTGGGCGAGCCGGCATGCCAGGCCAGCGGTTCTCCGGCCGGCGCGGAGTCGGTGTATCCGGGCAGCTTCGTGGCCGGGCCGGTGGCCGAGGAGCCCGGCAGGACCGGGACGTGGGACGGCGCGGTGGCCGACGGCGTCGTCGGCGCCGACGTTGAGGATGTTGAGGACGCACCCGACGACGAACCGCCCGAGGACGCCGCGGCCCCCGACGAGTTCGACGCCCCCGTCGGCGAGGCCCCTCCCGGACCCTTGCCCACGGGCGTGCTGCCGATGGCAGAACCCGTACCACTGGACGAACACCCTGATACGGCGACCACGACCGTCGCGACCGCCGCCGAGGCGACACTGAAGCGTTTCCCGAAACTGCTGCTCACGGGGATCACCTTAGATGTTCACCGGGAGTCAACGCTAAGTGACCTATCGATGACGGATAGTCCAGGTTACTCTTGTATCAGGACCCTCTAACCCCGAAGAGCGCGTATAAGGGAAACCATGACGGGGACCATCGACCAAGGGTTCCAGGCCAACGAGAACAAGACCGGGGGTGCCGGACGCCCCCTGAGCCTCGGCGACTCCGGACACCAGGGCGACTTCGGTGAGACTTTCATCAGAGCCCTGGCCGCCGCGGCCAACCTCGACGCCCTGCGCTCCGACCGCGACCGGGTCGGAGTGGACTGGACGCTGCGCTATCCCGCCGCCGACGGACGCCGCGGGTTCCCCCTGATAGACGCCCAGGTGAAGTCCTGGTCCGATCCGCGCGGAAACGACGTCGCCTGGCGTTATCCGCTGGAAGTGAAGAACTTCAACTGGCTCGCCGGGCGCGACTACCTGGTGCCCCGGTTCCTGTTCCTCGTGGTCGTGCCGCGCGCCTCCTCGGCGTGGACGGACATCACCACGGACCGGCTAATTCTCCGGCACGCCGCGTATTGGGCGTGTTTCCACGACGCGCTCCCGTTGCCCGGAAGAAACCGGTCAAGTACGTATACAGTGCGCGTCCCGCGTGAGAATCTGCTTACTATCAGGGCCCTCCACGGGCTGTTCGGCGATGGGTTCCGGGAGATGCTCACGTCATGACCGCCCCCACATCCACATCCGGCCGGGCCGCAAGGCTCCGGCCGGATGACGTACTCCGCTATTTGGCAGCAACGGGCTGGCGCAGAGGCCGCGACTACGGGCGCGGCCAGATCTGGGAGCTCGACCCGCCGCCCGGGGTCGCGAACCCGCACCCGTACGAGGTGCTGGTGCCGCTGGACCAGCGGCTGCGCGACTATCCGCTGCGGATGACCGACCTGCTGGAGACCGTCGCGAACGCCGAGCAGCGGGACGCGAACTCGGTCCTCGGCGACCTGGACCTCAAGTGGGCGGACGTGCTCTACGTGCGCCTCAACGAGTTCTCGCTGGCCGATCTGGCGCCGGCGATGACCGGCCTGCGCGACCTCGCCCTGGCGGCGGCGCGCGCCGTGGACGCCAAACACGCCTGGGACTTCGTGCGCGGCGCCGAGGTGGGGACCTCGCGCACCGGCGTGCCGGTGCTCACGGTGCGGACCGTCCTCACCCCGGACGTCGGGGAGCCGATCGAGCGCAGGGTGACCCGGACGATGTACGAGGGCGTCCTGGGCGCCTTCCGCGCGGCCATAGGGGATCACGAGTCGCAGGCGTACTTCCCGATAGTGAACGGCTACAGGGCGACCCGTCCGACGCTCGCCAGAGAGGTCTGCGCGGCTCTGGCACGGATGGGAGGTCGCAAACGGTCCGGCTACGAGCTGCGCTTCACGTGGTCGCCGGACGTCCCGTTCAAAGGGGACCAGGCGGTCTTCGAGTTCACTCCGCACGTGCTTGGGGAGGTGGCACGAGCGGCCAAGGAGCTGCGCGACTTATCGTGATCTGTATGTCCTCCATCCGCAGCGCGTACGAAGAGTTCGGTGCGGAGGAGTACTACCGGCGGTTCGGAGCCGACTACCGGAATCCGCACGAGACCGCCGTACGCGCCGTCATCCAGGAGAGCGTGAAGCGGAACTCCTTGGATCTGCGCCACGTACTGGACTTGGCGTGCGGCAGCGGAGAAGCGACGCGCGCACTCCTTGAGATCGGCGCTAAGGAGATCGACGCAGCGGATCCCTATACGGCGGCCGCGTATAGCGCCGCTATAGGGATCCCCGCCGAAGAGTTGAGCTTTGAAGACGTCGCGGCAGGGGCTCTGGCCGGCCGCCACTACTCACTGACTGTGTGCAGTTTCGCGCTGCACCTGGCCGACGTCTCTCGCCTGCCGCTGCTGGCGTGGCAGCTGGCTCAGGTGTCCGACGCGCTGCTGATCGTCACCCCGCACAAGCGGCCCGATCTGCGGACCGAGTGGGGCTGGCGGCTCGTCGACGAGTTCGTCCGGGACCGGGTGCGTTCCCGGGTCTACGTTTCGTACCGAGACGGCCAAGGTGAGCAGGCAGACGGCCAATAGGCCGCCGAACGCATAGCGCGATCCGAGTCCGTTGTTGTGGTGCGCGAACGCTATAGCGGTCGTCACCAGGTAGATGCCGCCGGACGTGCCCAGGCTGCGAGCCGTGCTGAGGAAACCGCTGATGACACCCGAAGCCTTCTGCGGCACCGCTGCCATCACCTGCGCGTTGTTCGCCGGGGCGTAGGCGCCCAGGCCCAGCCCCAGGACGCCCAGCAGCGGGACCAGCACCGCCGGCTCGAACGGCAGCACCAGCAGCCCGGCCAGGGCGGCCACGGCCAGGCCCAGCCCGGCCCCGGCCCGGCACTTCAGGAACGAGGCGCCGACCGCGAAGCCCACCGGCAGTGTGGTCAGCACCAGGCCGGAGGACAGCGCGCTGCTGCCCCGCGCGGCCATGATCACCGGCACCAGGACCAGCGGCCCGAACAGGACCAGGTAGCCGCCGGCCGCGCCGAGCAGGCCCCAGCGGACGTCGTGCTGCTTCAGGGGGCCCAGATCGGGCTTGAGGCCCGGGTTGCGCTCGCGGGTGCGCGGGAGCATCAGGACGCCGCCGACCAGGGCCACGACGCCGACCGGGACGTTCACCCCGAACACCCAGCGCCAGCCGAGGGTGTCCACCAGCAGGCCGCCGACCGCGGGGCCCAGGCCCAGGCCGAGCGCCTGCGCCGCGGCCTGGACGCCCAGGGCCTGGCGCAGCTTCTCGCGCGGGGCGGCGTTGGAGATCAGCGCGATGCTGTTGGCCTGGAGCATCGCCGCGCCCAGGGCCTGGACCACGCGGAAGGCGATGAGGGTGTCCAGGCTGGGGGCCAGGGCGCAGGCGGCGGAGGCGGCGGTGAAGACGCCGAAGCCGTAGACGTAGAACAGCTTGCGGCCGAAGGCGTCCGACAGACGGCCGGTCGGGACCAGCAGCAGGGTGAGCGTCAGCAAGTACGACAGGGAGACCCAGGAGACCGCGGACAGGGACGCGTGGAACTCGGTGCGCAGGGCCGGGAAGGCGAGCGTGGTGATCGAGGCGTCGAGCTGGCCCATGAAGGCGCCGAAGCAGACGGTCAGGACTGCCAGCCGCCAGGCCCAGGGGAGGTTGCGTATGCGTTCCGGACGCGGTCGCTCACGAAGCAGGACGTTCACGATTTCCAGCGTACTCCGAAAGTTTCGGACACCGAAATATTCGGAACGCCGACACTGTGTCTCAACCGTGCGGAGGCACAGGCGCAACCGGGCCCTCGTCTTCTAAGGTCTGGACATGCCTACGCCGGAGACCCCCGCGACGCCACAGCAGTTCGAGGCCCAGACGTACCAGCCGCCCGCGACTGGCGACGCGACCGCGCAGCAACTCACCGACGTGGTGACGCGGCTGCGGCGCGCGCTGCGCACGTCGATCCGCACGGAGTACCCGTGGGAGGCGCTGCCGATGGCGCAGATCGAGCTGATGCAGGCGCTCAGCGACCGGTCCCCGGCCCGGGTCGGCGACCTGGCGGCGCGCCAGCGGCTGTCCACCTCGACGGTCAGCGGGCTGATCGGGCAGCTGATGACGGCGGGCCTGGTGGTGCGCGGCACGCACGCCGACGACCGCCGGGTGGCGGTGGTGGAGCTGACCGAGGCCGGCCGCAACCAGCTGGCCGACTGGCAGGCGGCGCACCAGCGGCGGATCGGCGCCGCCCTGGAGCGGCTGGAGCTGCCCGAGCAGGACGCGGTGGCCGCGGCCCTGCCGGCGCTGGCGAAGCTGGTGGAGTACTTGT
The DNA here is from genome assembly GCF_041262085.1 of Catenulispora sp. GAS73. Lineage (NCBI taxonomy): Bacteria > Bacillati > Actinomycetota > Actinomycetes > Catenulisporales > Catenulisporaceae > Catenulispora > Catenulispora sp. GAS73. The sequence continues at coordinate 166,752 of NZ_JBGCCM010000011.1, read as the reverse complement.
TCGCGGGGTCGGGACTGGGCGCGGACGACGAGGCGTGAGCCCGTCCCGGCCGGCGCCGCCATCGGTTGGGTGCGGCCACGAGTACAGCCTCGTTGCCGGGTGATGACAGGATGGAAGAGCCAACTTCTGAATCTGCCGCTGAGGACAACGCATGACCATCGATCCGGGAGCCATCCCGAACTTCGGCCCGCAGGAGCCGCCGCAGGGTCCGCCGCCGATCATCAAGCCCGACGCCGCCTTGATCGGTGACCTGTTCGAGCAGGTCGGGATCAAGTACGGCACCGACGACGAGGGCGACATCGTCGCTTCCTGGCCGGGCTTCCGTGTCTACGCGATGTTCCGTGGGGAGAACAAGGAGCTGTTCGCGGTGCGCGCCTTCTACGAGCGCGCGTACCCGCTGGAGGAGAAGCAGGAACTGCTCGACGTCATCGACGAGTGGAACCGCGACTCGCTGTGGCCGAAGGTGTACACGCACACCAACGAGGAGGGCGTGCTGCGGCTGGTCGGCGAGTCGCAGATGGTCGTGCCGCAGGGCGTGAACGTCGACTACTTCGTCGCCAGCGTCATGAACTGGGTGCAGGCCTCGATCGGCTTCAACGGCTGGCTGGCCGAGCGGCTCGGGCTTGAGGTCGAGGTGGACTCGGTCGGGCAGGGCGGCGACGACGACGATGACGACGACTCCGACGGCCCCGGCAACAACCCGGGCGGGATCAACAACTGATCGGCGACCGATCGGCAAGTGATCGGCGAGTGTTCGGCAGGGACCGGCGGCTGACGTTTATGCGTCAGCCGCCGCTTCGGCGTTGAGGGGGCGATTTCCCTTAAGGGCGTCTTCGCAGGCCTCGGGGTCGCGCAGCGCGCCAGCGGATTTCGGACCCTGCGTTGTCCGCGCGCCAACCGCGACGGAGTGCCAGAATCAGGGCATGGCGACGGGGCTGAGCAGCATCCGCATCGAGATCGGCGGATCGGAGCACTGGGGCGTCGAAGCGGCAGTCCACCCGCTGATCGACGGCCGCGACATAATCCGCGAGTCCTTCGTCTCCGGCCCGGGGCTCCCGCCGGAGATCCTGCTCCGCCCGGACGGCGGACTGCGCGCCGCCGCCGAGCCGCGCGAAGTCGTCCTTGCCGAGGCCGACTGCACCCCCGAGTGCTGCGGCGCGCTGGCCGTGACCATCCGCCGCGACGGCGAGCAGGTGGTGTGGGGCGGCTGGCGAGACCTGAACGGACCGGCCCCGGTGCTGCCCGAGTTCCGCTTCGACGCCGGCGAGTACGACGCGGAGATCGCTCGGGCCGAGCACGCCGCGCTGCACTAGCCGGCGACCAGCCCCGCCCCGACCTCGGCTCCGCTGCCAAACGCCGCCGCAGTGTCTCGCGCTCCCCGGCTCCGCTGCCTAGCGATGCTGCGGCTGCCTCGCCGCGACCCCGGCTCCACTGCCAAACGCCGCCGCAAGCGCGGCCCTGGCTGCATCGCCTGCCGCCTCCGCAGCCAGCCAGCGAAGCGGCACCTCCGATCCTTCCTCTGCTGCGACCGCGACTCTGCTGCCCAGCATCGCTGCGGCCTCGACTGCCGCCAGCGCCGCCGCGGCACCGGCCCGAGCGCCGCCAGCGCGGCCGCCGCTACCGGCCCTTGCGCTTAGCGCCGCTGTGGCTGTGGCTCTGCTGCCCGCCTGCCCGCCTGCCCGCCTGCCCGCCTGCCCGCCTGCCCGCCTGCCGCAGCCCAGCCCCGACCGCCGCCATCGTCTACCTGCGCCGCGGCCCCAACTCCACCGCATACATCGCCGCGAGCACCAGTGCGGCCCCGATCCACCCGCGCACCGCCAGCGTCTCGCCGGCCAGTACTCCGGTCACGCCCGCGAACACCGGTTCCATCGTCAGCACCACTGCGGCGCGGGTGGCCGGCATCCTGGCCTGGGACCAGGTCTGCAGGAAGAAGCCCGCCGCCGTGCCGAGCAGTGCCGTCACCGCGACCGCGGCCCAGCTGGAGGCGTTCGGGGGCAGCGTCAGGATGCGGCCGCCGCTGCTCCCGTGGCTGATCACCGCCAGCAGCAGCGAGACCGCCGCGACCGTGCCGATCTGCACCACCGCCAGGGCGTAGGCGTCGTGGCGGTGCGACCATTCGCCCAGGCCCACGATGTGCAGTGCGAAGAAGAACGCGCCGACCACCGTCAGCAGCTCCCCGCGCCCTATCGACAGGCCGTGCAGCGAGATCAGTGCGAGTCCGACCGTCGCCAGCGCCACCGCTGCCCACACCGCCGGTGGCACGCGCCGTCGTAGTAGCACCGCACCGATCAGCGGAGTGAACACCACGAACAGTCCGGTGATGAATCCCGACACCGAGGCCGATGCGGTCCGCAGCCCGAACGTCTGCGCCGCGTACCCCGCCGCCAGCACCAGGCCGAGCAGCACGCCGTGTCGCCAGCCGCCGCGCCCCAGCCCCGCCAGGGCCCGGGGGCGCACCGCGAGCATCGCCGCGCACGCCACCGCGAACCGCAGCCCCAGGAAGTCCAGCACCGGTACCGAGGCGATGGCGTCCTTCACGACCAGGAACGTCGAGCCCCACACCGCCGTGGTGGCCACCAGCCCGGCGGTCGCCAGCAGGCCCGAGCGGCGCGTCGCGGCGTACTGGTGCGCGGGGGACAGCGACGACGACGGCGAACCTGGCGTCGGCGGTACGCTCAGAGCCGACTCGGGGGCGGGCGGGGCAGGCGACCCGGGCGGGACTTCGGTGTTCACGCCCGCCAGCCTCTCATAACTTTGCCGAATAGCGGATTTATATTCGGTAGGCGAGACCGAGCCCGATCGCAGGACCTTGGTACAGTTTCCGTTCGAACCTGAATGCGAAGTGGGGGGATTCCACAGTGCTGGAAGCGTTGGCCGGATTCGTCCGGGCACGGACCACCGCAGAGGAGATCGCAGCGCTCGCCGACGGCCAGGGCCTGTTCCTCCCGCCGGACGCCGGGGTCGAGGTGTCCGAGCTGATGGAGTCGCAGGACCCCGCGGAGCTCACCGCCAACGTCGTCTCGCTGCGCAACCTCATGCCGGGCGGCGACCTGTTCCACACCGCCGTCCTGGCCCTCATGTGCGGCACCCTGGTCGAGCGGGGAGCCGACGCCGGCGCCGCCATCGACGCCACGCTGGAGCTGTTCGTCCAGCAGCTCGACGCCCTCGCCGACGAGCGCAACCGGGGCGACGAGATGGTGACCACCGCCGGGCAGCTGACGTTCATGGCGACCATGACGATGCTCTGCCGCTCCGTCGGGACCCGCAAGCGCTGGCGCGCGCGGCCGGAGGTGATGGCGCGGCTGGACGAGCTCGAAGAGGCCGGGCTGGTCCCGTGGTTCCTGCGCGAGGTGTTCACCCTGCACGACGACGTGGACCTGCTCGTGCTCGACGCCAAGAACCGGCGCGCCTTCCAGTTCCGCATGATCGGCGTGCGCGACCGCCTCTACCACTGCTACGCCCTGCTCCAGGACGCGCTCCTGCGGCACGCCGGACCCGGCTACCTCGACGCCGAGCCCGTCGACCCCGAGATGGTCCGCTTCGCCCGCAACCGCGACCTCGCCGAGGACGACTTCTCGAACCAGGACCTGCACGACCACCTGCGGTTCAACTTCGCCCTGCCCGGCACGCTGTTCATGCCCGGTTCGGCCTCGCCCTCCGAGCTGCCGACGGTCGACGGCCTGCCGCTCCTGATGGTCGAGCCGAAGGGCATGTCGATCAACTGGAACCCGGCCAACATGTACGGGGTCGTGCACGAAGCGCTCCAGGCCTCCGTGGAACTCGTCCGCGAGCTCGACCGCGCGCAGGCCGACGCCCTGTTCGCGAAGTGCGGTGTGTAGGTCCGGCGAACCTGAACGCCGGAACCTAAGCCGCCACCGCCAACCCCTCCAAAGCGAACCACACGACCTTCCCCGTCGACGTCCGCCGCGACCCCCAGTCCGCCGACAGCTCGCTGACCAGGAACAGCCCCCGGCCGCTCTCCTCCAGATCGTCCGGCAGCGCCGCCGGCCGCGGCTCGGCCCCGACCTGGTCGGCGACCTCGCACGTCAGCCGCTCGTCATAGGACAGCCGGATCTCGATCGGCCCGGGCCCGGCCGCGTGCCGCACCGCGTTCGTCGCCAGCTCGCTGACCAACAGCTCCGCGGTGTCGACGGTGTCCGCCGGCAGCCCCCACGAGCCGGCCTGCTGCCGCACGAAGTGCCGCGCCTCACGCACCGCGTACGACTCCGCCGGCAGCTCCCACGACGCCGAGCGCGACGGCGCGCGCCCGATCCGCGCCACCAGCAGCGCCAGGTCGTCGCGGTCGCCCTCCAGCACCAGCGTCCGGGTCAGGGTGTCGCAGATCTCTTCCAGGCCCGCTTCGGGATCGCCGAGGTTCTCCAGCAACAGATGTAATCCGTCTCCGATGTCGCGGTTCTTCGACTCCACCAAGCCGTCCGTGCACAGCACCAGCAGCGAGCCCTCCGGCAGGTCCAGCGTCCAGGACTCGAACGGGTCCGACACGAACCCCAGCCCCAGCGGCCGGTTCGCCGGCACGTCCTCGATCCGCGGCTTCACCGCCGGGTCCGGGTGCACGATCACCGGCGGCACGTGCCCGGCCCGCACGATCTCGCACGTGCGCGCCTCCGGATCGTGCACCGCGATGATGCACGTGGCGAACAGGTAGCTGTCGGCCATGTCCGGCAGCAGCGCGTCCAGGTGTCCCATCAGCTCGGTCACCGGCAGCTCCAGCCGGGCCAGCGTTCGCACCGCGGTGCGCAGCTGCCCCATCACCGTGGCGGCCTGCATCCCGTGCCCCATCACGTCCCCGACCACCAGCGCCACCCGGCCGCCGGTCAGCGGGATCACGTCGAACCAGTCGCCGCCGACCTCCGCCACGTCGCTGCCCGGCACATACCGGTGCGCGACCTCCATCCCCGGCGGCGGCTGCACCCGCTTGGGCAGCAGCGAACTCTGCAACGTCAGCGCCTGCGACTTCTCCAGGTTGTACAGCCGCGCGTTGTCTATACACAGCGCCGTGCGCCGCGCCAGGTTGTCCGCCAGCTCCACGTCCCGGCCGCAGAACTCGGCGCGCGCCGCCGGGTCGCGGTTGAACGCCAGCAGGCCCAGCACCCGGCCGCGAGCCATCAAAGGGCTGAGAAGCAGGGAACGCCCCGCTATGGCCTGGTAGAAGTCCGGGCGTCCGAAGTCCTCGGAGGTGCGCAGCGCCAACTCGTCCGGGACCACCGGGAAGAACAGCGAGCGCCGCTCGGCCATGCACCGCGCGAAGGGGGAGGCCGGCGGGCACACCGCGGTCTCGCCGATCGGCAGGGTGGACAACCAGAACTCCACCGGCAGCGGGTCCTTGTCGGAGACGCCCAGGGCCAGCCGGCGCACCCGCGCGCCGCCGTCCTTGAACGGCGCCGGGATCTCGTGGTGCGTGGCGACCCGCTCCTGCAGCAGCACCCACGTGGTGTCGGCGAAGTCGGGTATCGCGATGCCGACCAGTTCCTCGGCGGTGCGCACCAGGTCCAGGGTGGTGCCGATCTCCTCGCTGGCCCGGTTCAGCAGGGCCAGGCGCAGGCGCACCGAGTCGGCGGTGTCGTGCCAGTCGTGCGGCGGTGCCGCGTGCCGGGGAGTGCGCTTGTCACCCCCCGCTCCGACCGCGCCCGCTTCCGGGGCGCCGGGTGTACCGGAAAAGGGAGTGGCGGCTTGATCCGCCACCGTCCGATCCACTGCTCGCTCCCACCCTCTCGCTGCCTGCCCACCGCGTGCCGTCCGGCGGTCCCGGGTCAGCACCACCGACTCCGCCGCGGCTCGCGTCCACTCATCCTCTTACCCGCGCCGGGCGCCGCTGACCATCACTGACGTTCCGTCACCGGACGGCCACTGTCGAGTATGGACATCCCTCGTCCGTGAACGGGCCGAATCGCCGAAGTATCCGGTCCTCGCAGGCGGGGCCCGGGGCGCGCGGACCCGCCGCGCGCTCCCGGTCAGGACAGCGGGTTCTCGAAGAGCGCCACGGGGTCCTTGTGCCGTGCATACTTCCCCGCCTCAGGCTGCTGTGAATGGATCGTGCTGCCGAAGAACCACTTGTTGACTTCTACGTTGGTGAAGCCTTGGGCCGCCAGCTTTGCGCGGGCGTCGTCCTCCGAAAGTCCGGTCACGTCCGGCACCGGGAAGGTCGCGGCGCCCTTGGACAGCGTCAGCGTCACCGTGCTCCCCGGCTGCGCCGACGAGGGGTTCACCGACGCCACGGAACCGCTGGCCACGGTCTCGGAGAAGACCTGGTCCGGGGCGATCACCACCTGGAAGCCGGCGGACCGCAGGGCCTCGGTGGCCGAATCAGGGGTCTGACCCGATTCGTCCGGCACCAGGACCGGCTTGGGGCCGCGGGAGACTGTGATCTTCACCGCGCCGCCCTTCTTCACCTTGCCGGACGGATCCGGCGAGGAGGTGATCACCTGCCCGGACGGCACGCTGTCGCTGTAGTCGTTCAGGACCTCCGGGCGCAGGCCGTCGCGGGTCAGCTCGGCCAGCGCGGCGTCCTGGGTCTGCCGGATCACCGAGGGCATCGAGCGGAACTGCCCGCTGGTGGTCCACCACGCCACGATCCCCAGGACCACCGCGATCACCAGGATCACGGCCAGCGCGTAGTGCCCGCGCCGCGGCCGCCAGGGCTGGTCGGCCGGGATCAGCTGGCGCGGCTGGTTCGGGGAGGTGCGGGCCTTGTAGACCTGCTTGCCGCCGGGCTTGGTGGCCCGGGCGGCGTGGTCCACCCGGGTCGGGTTGGTCGGCAGCGGCGGGGGCGGCGGCACGGCGCGGGTGTTCTCCGGCGCCGGCATCACCCTGGTGCGCGCGGTGTGGCGCTGCCCGGCCAGGGCCGCGAACTCCGCGGTCGCGGTGTTGTCCGGGTCCCGGTCCTCCGGGATCGCGCCGAAGTCCAGCGCGGCGTCCGGCAGGCTGCCGATGGTGCGCAGCACCTCGGCGTGCAGGACGTTGGCGTCGCCCGGCCGCTCGTCCGGCTCCTTGGCGGTGGCCCGGGCGACCAGCGCGTCCAGCGCCGGGTCCAGGCCGGGCACGGCGGCCGAGGGGGCCGGCACCTGGTCGTGGACGTGCCGGTAGGCGACCTGGATCGGGGAGTCGGCGACGAAGGGCTTGGCCCCGGTGAGCATCTCGTAGAGCACGATGCCGGCCGAGTACACGTCCGAGCGGGCGTCGCAGATCCCGGACTTGACCTGCTCGGGGGCCAGATACGAGGCGGTGCCGACGATCATCCCGGCCAGCGACACCGTCGCCCCGGCCGCCGCCGAGCGCGCCAGCCCGAAGTCGGCGACCTTCACCGCGTGCGCGTAGGTCCCCTCCTTGCCGATCAGCACGTTCTCCGGCTTCACGTCCCGGTGCACCATCCCGGCGCGGTGCGCGGCGCCCAGCGCCGAGAGCACCGGCGCCAGGATCTCCAGCGCCTCGCGCGGGGTGAAGCGGCCGCGGTCGGACAGCAGCTCGCGCAGCGTCTGGCCGTCGATGAACTCCATGACCAGATACACGTGCCCGCCGTCGGCACTCTGGTCGAACACCGCGACGATGTTGGGGTGGGTCAGGCGCGCGGCGGTCTTCGCCTCCCGGATGAAGCGCGACACGAACTCGTCGTGCCGCGCCAGCTCAGGATGCATGACCTTGAGCGCGACCACGCGGTCGAGCCGCCGGTCGGTGGCCAGGTAGACCGTTGCCATGCCCCCGCGAGCGATCAGGGAGTCGACCCGGTAGCGCTCGTCGAGGACCTGCCCGACCAGCGAATCGTCCAAAGTCTTGTCCACGGAGCAGAGTCTAGAACGTGGGACCGTCGCTGGTCTGGTGGGAAACAACTTGGAGTAGCCGGGCGGCGTCGTCCCGATGTTCTCCCGGCGTTGCCCCGGCGCTCTTCCGCGAGGCGTGGAGACCGCCCCGGTTGCCCGTACGGGCAGTCATCCGTGCCCAGGAGCCGGCTCCCGGCATCGCGGCGCTCGTGCTGACAATGGTGGATTGAATGTCGTCTGTACCCCTGCGAAGGCGGGATCCATGCACACACCAGAGAAGTTGCCTGAGAACAAGCGAGGGACGGGCGGCGGTGCGGCCAAGGCTCCGCGGTCTTCCGTGATGTCCCCGGCAGCCGCGGCCCGCGGCCCGATGACCCCCGGCGCGGCTTTGGCGCTTCAGCGCGCCGTCGGCAATCAGGCCGTGTCCCGCGTGCTCGCCCAGGAGGAGCATGTCCACGGCGCCGGCTGCGGGCACGGTGCGGTCCAGCGCGCCGAGAACGCCGAGACCGTCGAGGCGCCGGCGCAGACCCTCGACGCCGCCCTGGCCTCCGCGAGCCGGCCGATCGAGAGCGGCACACTCAAGAAGGCGCAGTCGTTCTATCAGAACGACCGTCTCTCCCAGGGCCGCGTCCACACCGGTCCGCTCGCCCAGCGAGCCACCGCGGCGTTCGGTGCCAAGGCCCTGACGGTCGGCACCCACATCCTGTTCGCCGACGGTGCCGAGCACGACCCGGCCACCGCCGGCCACGAGATCGGGCACCTCGACAAGAACCTCCGGGGGATCCGCGAGACCGGCACGAACCACGGCTCCGTCACGGTGACCGACCCGAACCAGGGCAGTGAGCGGGAGGCCGCGATCGACGGCGACGCGTTCGCCCAGGGGGCCGAGGTCGCTCCGTCGCTCGCCGCGCAGCAGGCCGGGGGTCGGCAGGCCGCCGCCGGGCAGGACACCGCGACCGGTGCGGAAGCCGCCTCGGACACGACGCTCCAGCGGGCCACCGTTCAGCGCGCACGCGACTCAGACCGGCGACGTTCCATCAGCCCGCGCGAGGAAGACGAGCGCCGGCGTCGTCACCGCTCCCGGGACTACGACGACCGCCGAGCCAGCACCTCCTACGCTTCCAGCTCACGCGGATCCACCCCGGGCTACGACGACTTCTACGGCGACACCGATTACGACCGCTACGACATCAACTACGTGACCGACGAGACCCAGCGCCAGAACCCGCCCGGTCGCAGGGCCGTCGATCAGAACGCTGTGATGGGGTATCCCGCGAGGGATATTCTGACCGACGCGGGCAGGCCGCCGCGAGGTACGGCGGCTCATCTGCACACCGGCGCCGCCTACGCTCTCGGCGACGGGGTGTACGGCCAGACGCAACGGGCGAGCAATCTCACGCCCGGCTCGCACGCGACGAACCTCGACCACAAGAGGTGGGAGGACTCGGTGCCCGAAGTCACGTCGATGTTGGGCGTGACGGTGACCGGTGCGGGCCTGACCGGCCGCGGTGCAAGCGGTAGGGGGCACCAGGTCTACGATGACATGCGGTTCGAGGTCCGTGGCGAGGATGGAACGCCGGTGGTCCGCTCACCTTCCCTGCACCTGCATGACTATGACAACGCTGCCGCCCGGCGGTCCCGCCCGAACTACCCGACGACTCAGGAAATCCGCACTCGGATGCGATACGGCGCCGCGGATCAAGTCATGAACTCGGTCCCCGAGGAAGACTGGGACAGTGACTATCGAGAGCACCGCCGCCGCAGAAGGCACTGACGGACACGGACACGGCCACGGACATTGGCAAAGCAAGGCGCGGCAGGCCGGTACAGGCTCGCCGTGCCTTGCTTGTCTTGGCTTGTCTTGCCCGCGATGCCGATCCGCGTCAGGCGACAGGCGTGATCGTCGCGGTGCCGCACCGGTCGCGGTGGTTCCAGCCACCGGACCGTCGGTTGTGGTGGCGCGGGCTTTGGCGGCGCGCTCCCGCGTCCTAGTCGAACGCAGGAACCTCATCCCGCAGGTGAGCCCGGCCGTCCATGGTCGACGAAGCCTGCGCGTGGTACCGCTTCGGCATCCGGCCGGCGGCGCGCGCCAGCCGTCCGGCCTCGATCGCGTGCCGCATCGCCGTGGCCATCGCCACCGGGTGCTGGGCGCGGGTGACCGCGGTGGCGAGCATGACCGCCGAGCAGCCCAGCTCCATGGCCAGGGTGGCGTCCGAGGCGGTGCCGATGCCCGCGTCCAGGATCACCGGGATCGAGACCGCGTCCACCATCAGCTCGATGTTGTGCGGGTTGCGCACGCCCAGGCCGGAGCCGATCGGGGCGCCGGCCGGCATCACCGCGGCGCAGCCGAGCTGCTCCAGGCGCTTGGCCAGGACCGGGTCGTCGGAGGTGTACGGCAGGACGGTGAAGCCGTCGTCGACCAGGGCCTCGCAGGCGGCGACCAGTTCGATCGGGTCCGGGAGCAGGGTGTGCTCGTCGGCGATCACCTCGACCTTGACCCAGTCGGTGCCCAGGGCCTCGCGGGCCAGGCGGGCGGTGAGGATCGCCTCGCCGGCGGTGAAGCAGCCGGCGGTGTTCGGCAGGACCTGGATGTCGTTGCGGCGCAGCACGTCCAGAACGGAGCCGCGGGTGGCCGTCGACACCCGGCGCAGCGCCACGGTGGTCAGCTCGGTGCCGGAGGCCAGCAGCGCCTGCTCCAGCACCTCCAGGGAGGGCGCGCCGCCGGTGCCCATGATGAGCCGGGAGGTGAAGGTCTTCCCGGCGAGCTCGAAGCTGTCGGCGGTGGTTCCGGTGGGTTCCAGCAGTGCGGTCACAGCGGTTTCAGCCTCCTTGCACGGCGGTCAGGATCTCGACCCGGTCGCCGGCGTTGAGCGGGGTGCCGTCCCAGGACGCGCGGGGGACGACGGTTTCGTTGACGGCCACCGCGATCCCGCCGCGGTTGCCCTCCCGCGCCGCCTCGACCAGCGAGACGACCAGATCCGCGACGGTGGTGCCCTCGGCGATCTGCGAGGGCTCGCCGTTCACTGACAGCTGCATGATGTGCTCAGCGCTCATTTTCCGAACCTTTGCGGACTGAAGGGGGCCAGCGCCTCCGGGACGGTGCCGGTCGCCAGGATCTCCGCGACGCCGTCGGCGGTGGCCGGGGTGAGCAGCACGCCGTGCCGGTAGTGGCCGGTGGCGTACAGCAGCCCGGGCAGCGCGGTCGGGCCGATCAGCGGGGCGTTGTCGGGGGTGCCGGGGCGCAGCGCGGCGCGGCTCTCGATCAGCGGCAGCTCGGTGATGCCGGGGACCAGTTCGCGGGCGTCGCGCAGCAGCTCGTAGACGCCGCCGGCGGTGACCGCGGTGTCGTAGTCCTGCTCCTCGACGGTGGCGCCGAGCACGAGCTCGCCGTGCTCGCGCGGGACGAGGTAGGCGTGGTTGTTGCGCACGACGTAGCGCACGGTGCGGGACAGGAACGGCCTGAAGACGTCCGGCACCGCCAGCCGCAGGATCTGCCCCTTGACGGGACGCACCGGCGGCAGCAGTTCGGCCGGGATGCCGGCGATCTGCCCGGACCAGCAGCCGGCCGACAGTACTACTTGGTCTGCGGACAGCGCCGTGCCGTCCTCCAGCAGCACGCCGGTCGCGCGGTCCCCGTCCCCAGTCACAGTCAGCTCGGCGACCTTCGTGCGCACGATCGTCGCGTTCGGATCCCGCTCCAGCGCCGCGAACAACGCGGCCAGCAGCATCCGGTTGTCGACCTGGTGGTCCCCGGAGACCAGCAGCCCGCCGCGCACACTCGGCGCCAGCATCGGCTCCAGCCGCCGCGACTCCCGGCCGTTGAGCCACTCGGCCTTCAGCCCCAGCGACTGCTGGAAGACGTGCAGCTCGGAGAGCACTTCGCGGTCGTCGGCGTCGAAGGCCACGACCAGGGTCCCGGCCTCGGTGTACCCGGGATCCAGACCGCCGGACGCCTCGCGCAGCTCGGCGACGAACGACGGATACCGCTTGGCCGAGGCCAGGTTCAGGCCGAGCAGCGCCTCCTCGCCGTAGTGCAGCTCCGTGACCGGCGTGAGCATGCCGGCCGCCGCGAACGACGCGTTGGCCCCCGGCGCCGGATCGCACAGCGTCACCGACAGACCCCGGGCGGCGGTCCGCCAGGCGGTGGCCAGACCGATCAGGCCGCCGCCGATGATCAGGACGTCGGAGCTGGCGGGCACGGGCACAGGCATGGTCATCAGTCTAGATCCGACGTCCGATGTACGGCGGGGGCGGTCCGGCGGACACCGGATCTTCACCGCCGCACCGCGTCACCGTCCGGCTGCGCCCTGCCAGACGTTCACCAGCATCAGCGGTTTCCCGGTACTCACCCAATAGAACTCGAACGCGTTCAGGGCGATCACCAGAGCGGCCAACAACGCCAGCGGCACGATCGCCGGCAGCCCGGGCGACAACACCGTGACCACGATCGCCAACAGCGCGGCCACCACGCGCGTATAGGAAGCCCCGCCGAACATCATGATCCGCGTGTAGCAGAACGTCGCGATGTACAGCGAGACGCCGCTGCCGAGCAGCAGCGCGTGCACGCCGTGCAGATGCGCCCGCGGATCGGCGACCGCCTGCGACATCCCGGCCGCGGCCAGGATGATGCCCAGCACGAACAGCATGTGCCCGTAGGAGAACGAGGACCGGACCAGCACCGCCGGGACCTTCGCCACCTTCAGCGCGTGCTCGGTCGCCGAGGCGCCGTACTGGAAGTACGTCCACCACAGCCCGCACGACAACAGGAACGCCACGAACAGCGTCACGGCCTCCTCGCCGTGCAGCGCGTTGCGCGTCCCGCCCTGCCCGATCCCGACCAGCGTCTCGCCGAGCGCGATGATGACGAACAGCCCGAACCGCTCCGGCAGGTGCGAGGCGTCGAACTGCATGTAGTCCAGCCGGTGTCCGAGCACTATCGGGACCGCGAGCTCGACCAGCGCGATCGCCAGCCACACCCACTGCCGGGTGTCGGCCGGCAGCAGGCCGGCCAGCGTCCAGGCCAGGCCGGCCAGCACACCGACGGTGAACGGGTTCAGCCGGATCTGGAAGGCGTCGCGCTCCTGCATCGTGATCCCGAGCAGGATCCGGGTGACCAGGTAAGCCGCGCCGAACAGCACGCCGCGATTGCCGTAGGCGTCCGGTACCGAGATACACATGACGAAGGCGCCGCCGGCGATCGCCAGCAGCACCAGGTGCCGCCTGGTCGCGGAGATCACCAGGCCGTTGAACAGGATGGCGCAGCCGACCCAGGCCCACCAGAACGGCACGAACAGCAGGACCGAGCGGCCCAGGTCCGCCCAGCCCGAACCGACGTAGACCGCGTGCGCGACCTGGGTGACCGCGAACACGAAGACCAGGTCGAAGAACAACTCGGCCCAGGTCACGCGCTGCACGGCGTGCGGGGAGCGGCCCCGGTCCGGACCGCCGTCGTCGGCCGCTATGTCGGCGCTGCCGTCCGCGTCGTCCGGTTCGTCGTCCGGTTCGATCGGGGTCTCCCGGTAGTCCTCGCTCGCCACGGCGACCATGATGGCCCATACATGATTTCCACGGGATACAGTGGCGGACGATGAAGCTGGAACGTGTTCTGGTCGTCGGTGGCGGCATGGCGGGACTGCACACCGTGCGGTCTCTGCGCGAAAAGGGTTTCCCGGGCGCGGTCACGTTTCTGGGCGAGGAGCAGCACGCGCCCTACGACCGGCCGCCGCTGTCCAAAGCCGTGCTGGCCGGCAACGGCCGCGGCACCGTCGAGAAGGTCGAGGAGCTCGCCTTCGCGTTCGACTTCGCCGACTCCGGCGTCGAGTGCCGGTTCGGCGAGCGCGCCGTCGGCTGGACGCCGGGCGTGGTCACCACCGACACCGGCGTGGAGCTGCCCTACGACCGGCTGATCGTGGCCACCGGCTCGACGCCGATCCAGCTCGGCTTCGGCGAGACGCTGCGGACCTACGAGGATTCGGTACGGCTGCGCGAGCGCATCACCGGCGGCAGGCGGATCGCCATCGTCGGCGCCGGGTGGATCGGCGCCGAAGTGGCCACCGCCGCCCGCAACGCCGGGACCGAGGTCGTGATCCACGAGGCGCGGAGCAGGCCGCTGGCCCTGGTGTTCCCGGCGGCCGTCGGCGAGGCCATGGCCGGCTGGTACGCCGAGGCCGGCGCCGACCTGAAGTGCTCGGACCCGGTCACCGGCCCGCCGCCGGGCGCCGACCACACGCTGGTGGCGGTCGGCGCGCGGCCGGACACCCGCTGGCTCGGTGAGGCGTTCCACCGCGCCAAGGACGGCTCGCTGCTGGTCTCCGAGCACCTGGAGACGAACGTGCCCGGCGTGTTCGCGGTCGGGGACGTCGCGGCGTACCGCAGCGTGCGCTACGGCGGGCGGCACATCCGGGTCGAGCACTGGGACAACGCGCTGCGCGGGCCCCAGGCGCTGGTGCCGAACGTGCTGGAAGGCGTCGGCGCGGCCGTGTACGACCCGGTGCCGTACTTCTGGAGCGAGCAGTTCGGACGGATGGTGCAGTACGTCGGCCACCACACCTCCGCCGACCGCATGGTGCTGCGCGGCGACCTGGCCGCGCCGACCTGGTCGGTGTGCTGGCTCGACCCGCACGCCCGGCTCACCGCGGTGCTGGCCGTCGGCCGCCCCCGCGATCTGGCGCAGGGCCGCCGCCTGGTGACCGCCGGAGCGGTCATGGACGCCGCCCGGGTGGCCGATGCCGCAGCGGCGTTAACGGCGGCGGTTCTCTAAAACTCCTGGCATGCTTGTGGGCGTGACTGAGAAGAACACCGCAGTTGGGACCATGAACGCCGAGGCCCACCGCGACTCGATCGACCCCGCCCTCGACGCGCTCGTGGGGGAGTGGCTGACCCTGCCGGACATCGCCGAGCGCTTCGGCGTCCAGGTGACCCGCATCCGCCAGCTGCTGCGCGACAACCAGCTGATCGCCGTCCGCCGCGGCGAGAACAACGCCCTGCACGTGCCCGCCGGCTTCATCGTCGACGACCACACGGTCAAGGGCCTCACCGGCACCCTGACCCTGCTCAAGGACGCGAAGTTCACCGACGAGGAAGCCCTGCGCTGGCTGTTCACCCCCGACGACTCGCTGCCCGGCACCCCCGTCGACGCGCTGCGCGAGAACCGCGGCACCGAGGTGCGGCGGCGCGCGCAGGCCGAGCTGTGAGGGCTGGCGCAGACTTCCGCGACACAGATCTCCGCGACACAGACTCCCGCGACACAGACCCCCGCGAGAAACTGGCGGACGCACGGCTCTACCTGTGCTGCGACGCCCGCGAGAAGCAGGGCGACCTGCCGGAGTTCCTGGACGCGGTCCTCGCCGGCGGCGTGGACATCGTCCAGCTGCGCCAGAAGGGCATGGAGGCGCGCGAGGAGCTCAACGCGCTCGAAGTGTTCGCCGACGCGTGCAAGCGCCACGGCAAGCTCCTGGCGGTGAACGACCGCGCGGACATCGCCTACGCCACCGGTGCGGACATCCTGCACCTCGGCCAGGACGACCTCCCGGTACCGATCGCCCGCCGCATCATCGGCGACGAACCGATCATCGGCCGCTCCTGCCACGCCGAGTCCGAAGTCGAGGCGGCGGCCGTCGTACCGGGAGTGGACTACTTCTGCACCGGCCCGGTCTGGCCGACCCCGACCAAGCCCGGCCGCCCGGCGCCCGGCCTCCCCCTGGTCGAGTACGCGGCCCGCCTGGCCCCGGAAGGCGCACGCCCCTGGTTCGCCATCGGCGGCATCGACGCCGGCAACCTCCCCGAGGTGCTGGCCGCCGGCGCGCGCCGGATCGTGGTGGTGCGGGCGCTGACCGAGGCGGAGGACCCGAGGGCGGCCGCGGCTGAGCTGAGTGGGATGCTTCGGGGGTAGCTTGCGCGGGCCGGCGTGGCAGGGTCGCGCCGGCCCGAGCGGCAGTCGACCGCGTGCCCTGATGATCACCGTGAGTTAGGCTCCGACCGTGACCCCGTCCGCGTCGCCCCGCCGCACCACGCCGCTCGTGGCCCTGCTCGTGCTCGTGATCGCGGCGGCGCTCGGGCTGGCGGGCTGCGGCGGCTCGTCGAGCAAGGGTTCGAGTCCGAAGGCGAGCTCCAGTTCGGCGGCGGCCAAGCCGGCGGGCATGGGCTCGATCGCCGAGGCGAGCCTTCCCGCCGAGGCGCGCGACGTCATCAAGCGCATCGACGACGGTGGCACCTTCCAGTACCGCCAGGATGGCGTCACGTTCCAGAATCGTGAGCGCCAGCTGCCGGCCGAGCCGAGCGGCTACTACCGCGAGTACACCGTCGCCACGCCCGGGGCCGCTGATCGCGGCGCGCGGCGCCTCATCCTCGGGCGCGACGGCGAGCTCTACTACACCCCGGACCACTACAAGTCGTTCCTCTGGGTGCTGCGAGGTGGTGCGACATGACCGCGTTGGCCCACGTCCTCGGCGAGTTCGGCCCCGGAGTCCACGTCTGGAACTCCGAGCGTCCCGCCTCCGACATCAGCGCCGAGGCCGAGGAGATCGCCTGGCGCTGCGTCTTCGTGGACTGCTCCCGCGTCCGGGACAAGGCGCAGTTCCTGGAGGAGTGCGAACGCTCATACCGCTTCCCCGCCTACTTCGGCCACAACTGGGACGCCCTGGCCGACTGCCTCGCCGACCTGCAGTGGCTGCCCCCGCCGGAGCCCGGCAGCGGCGGCGGGATCCTGACCGTCGTCGAGGACAGCAACACCTTCGCCTTCGCCGACCTGGACGCCTACAGCATCGCCCTGGAGGTCTGGGAGGAAGCCGCCGAGGCCTGGCGCCGCATCGGCGTGCCGTTCACGGTGCTGCTGCGACCGGGAGAGTGATCCGCAGCAACGCCCCGACCGGCCGCGGCACGGCCTCGATCCGGCCGCCGTGCGCCTCGGCGACCTGCTTGGCGATCGCCAACCCCAGCCCCGATCCCGGCAGAGCCCTCGCGTCCGGCGAGCGGTGGAACCGGTCGAAGACGTACGGCAGATCGGCCTCCGGGATCCCCGGCCCGTCATCCGTGACCTCGACGACCGCCGCCGCCGAGCCCGCCGACACCCGTACCGCCACCACAGCCCGCGTCCCGAACTTCAAAGCGTTGTCGACCAGATTCCCGACCGCCCGCTCCAAAGCCGCCGGATCTCCCCGCACCGTCACCGCCGCGTTGCCCGGGTCGACCTCCGCCCCAGCCCCACGCCGCGCCGCCGAATCCGCGCACAGCAGATCCAGCCGCACCACCTCGTTCCGTGCCGGCGCCTCCCCGAACCGTGCCAGATCCACCAGATCGCTGGTCAGCTCCGCCAACTCCAGCGCCTGATGCAACGCCTCGCCGATCAACGTCGGCGCCTGCGGATCATCCGGCCGCTCGGCCAACAGCTCCAGATTCGTCACCAGCGACGTCAACGGCGTCCGCAACTCGTGCGAGGCGTCCGCCACCAACCGCCGCTGCGCCCCGACCGACCCGTCCAGCGCCGCCGTCATCGCGTTGAACGCCAACCCCAACCGCGCCACCTCGTCCCCGTCCCGCCCCGCGACCGCGATCGGCGCTGACAGGTCCCCGGTGGCGGCGATGTGCTCGGCCGCCGCCGTCAACCGCGCGACCGGACTGAGCACCCGCGCGGCCAGCAGGCGCGCGCCGACCGCGGCGAGCAGCCCGGCCGCCGGGATCAGCAACACCAGCAACCACTTCAGCCGGTTCAGTGTCCCGGTCGGGTCCGACTCCGGCGTGGAAGCCCGGACCAGCACGCCCGGATGCCCCGGCACCTCCGCGGTGTAGCGGCGATACAACACGCCCCCGCTGCGTACATCGGCGAAGTACGCAGGCGCGGTACCAGCAGCGACCGACCTGTCCCGCTCGTCGACCGGCGTGCCCTTGCCGGGCACCTCCGGTAGCAGGGTATTGACCAGCTCGATGAAACCCTTGCCGACCGCGATCTTCGAGCTCGCGTTCACCCCACCGAGCCCGAGCTTCTCCTTGGCGGTCTCCACGGCCAGCAGCTTCCCGTACGTGCTCGGCGCCTCGTCGGCGGTGGCGACCAGGTCGGCGTCGGTGTTGGCGCGCAGCCCGGCGCCGATCGCGGGGTACTCGATCGCCCCGACCAGCGCCACCGCCGCGACCACCGTCACCCCGCCGCCGATCGCGACCCGCGTCCGCAGGTTCACGGGTCCTCCCGCAGCACGTATCCCAGGCTTCGCACCGTCTGGATCACCCGCGCCGCGCCGTCGCCCTCCAGCTTGGATCGCAGACAGCTGATACTGACCCACAGCGCGTTCGAGTCCGGCCCGAAGTCGTAGCCCCAGACCGTCTCGAAGATCTGCGTCCGGCTCAGAACCCGCCGCGGATTGCGCAGGAACATCTCCAGCAACGCCAACTCCGTCCGGGTCAGCGCGAGGTTCCGCCCGGCGCGGGTGGCCCGGCACGCCGCGGTGTCCAGTACGATGTCGCTGAACGCGAGGTGCTCGGTCGCGGCGGCGGTGGTCCGACGCAGCAGAGCCCTGAGACGCGCCCGCAATTCGGCCAGCGCGAAGGGTTTCACGAGGTAGTCGTCGGCCCCCGCGTCCAGCCCCGCGACCCGGTCGTCGATCAGATCGCGGGCGGTGAGCAGCAGGATCGGCGTGCCGTCGCCGGCCTCGCGCAGCCGCCGGCAGATCTCCAGCCCGTTCGGCTCGGGCATCATGACGTCCAGGACCAGCGCGTCCGGCGGGTTCTCGGCGTGCTCGCTGAGGGCCTCGGTGCCGGAGGCGGCCAGGGCGACCTGATAACCGTCGCGCCGCAACGCGTGTTCCAGCGCGCGGCGGACGGCCGGGTCGTCGTCCACTACCAGGATGCGCATGGTCGGCAGTCTGGCTTCGTGGGCTGAGACCGTGCTGAGAGGATCACACGCCGGGCTTCACGGCGGCGTGCTTGAAGCTGCCGAAAACCGAAGTCACCTTGGAAACCGGCACGTGCAGCAGGCCTGCCAGGTGCTCCTCGAACTGCGCCACCGAGGGCTTCGTCGCGGAGCCGACCGCCCACTGCTCGGTCTGCTTCAGCGCCAGCACCAATGCGTCCTTCGAGACGCCGAGCTTCGCGGCGACCGTGTCCAAGCCGACAATCGCGACCTTCTTCTTGCACGCGGCCAGAGCCTGCCCGCCCCCGCCCTCGGCCACGATCTGGCCCTTGCCGGCGGCCTTCTCGGCGACCGTCCCCGCAGCTTTGCCGGCGATCTTCGCCTCGGTCTCCTTCTTGAAGGCATCACCGTTGAGCTCGACCTTGCAGCTCGTCTTCGGTGCCTTGTCAGCGCCGCCGCCGCTGCTGCCACCGGTCTCCGCAGCCGTGGCCGCCCCGGCCGCTGAAGCGCCGATCGCGACCACGAGCGCGGCGACCGGGATCAGCCTTCTGCGAAACGTCATGGGAGTTCCTTCCGGTTCCGGGTCCACGACGGCTTCTGCCGTCGCGGGATCACCGAACCAAGCAGGCTTCTCGCCGAGCCGTGGCGAACCTTTGCATTCCCTTAGGAATCGCCAGGCGTTCAGACTCTTGACACCCCGTCTGGTCTACACCATTTTGAACACAGCCCCTGTGGTGTAGACCACTAACCCCACAAGATCCAGGAGTCTTCCCCGTGAGAGGTGTGCTTTGACCTGTGCAAGAACGCGCCTCCGTGCGTTCGCGGCCATGCTGGCCGCAGTCCTGATAGCCGCCACGATGTCCGTCGCCCTGAGCGCCTCCCGCGCTCGCGCCGACAGCAACCTGGTGGTGAACTCAGGCTTCGAGACCGGAAGCCTGAGCCCGTGGACGTGTGACGCCGGTACCGGCAGTGTCGTGTCCTCGCCCGTCCACAGCGGCAGCCACGCGCTGGCCGGAGCCGCCAACAACTCCGACGACGCGCAGTGCACGCAGACGATAGCCGTGCAGCCGAATTCGGCGTACACGCTGTCGGCCTACGTCCAGGGCGCCTACGTCTACCTCGGCGCCACCGACTACAGCTCCACGTGGACTCCGTCCGCGACCTCCTACCAGCAGCTGAGCACCAGCTTCACCACCGGCGCCTCGACCACGAGCGTCCAGATCTACCTGCACGGCTGGTACGCGCAGGGCACGTATTACGCCGACGACGTCTCGCTGGTCGGACCGGGTGGCCAGACTCAGGTGCCCCCCGTGCCGACCGGCCTCGCGGTGAGCGGGACGACGTCGAGTTCGGTGTCGTTGTCGTGGAGCGCGTCCAGCGGCGCCACCGGCTACAACGTGTACCGCGGCGGTTCGAAGGTCGCGAGTGTGTCGGGCACGTCGTACACCGACTCCGGTCTGAGCGCCTCGACCAGTTACAGCTACACGGTCACCGCGACGAACTCCGCAGGGGAGTCGGCGCAGTCCGGGGCTGTCACGGGCACCACGACCGGCGGCGGTCCCTCGGTCCCGCCGACCCCGAGCGGTCTGTCGGTGAGTGGGACGACGTCGAGCTCGGTGTCGTTGTCGTGGAGCGCGTCCAGCGGCGCCACCGGCTACAACGTGTACCGCGGCGGTTCGAAGGTCGGGAGCGTGTCGGGCACGTCGTACACCGACTCCGGCCTGAGCCCCTCCACCACCTACAGCTACGCGGTCTCGGCGACCAACTCCGCCGGCGAGTCCGCGAAGTCCTCGGCGGTGAGCGCGACGACGGCCGGTTCCGGCGGCGGCAACGGCTCGCTGCCCAAGCACGTGCTGACCGGCTACTGGCACGACTTCGTGAACGCCGCGCAGCCGCTGAGCCTGGCGGCCGTGCCGGCCGGGTACAACCTGGTCGCGGTGGCGTTCGCGAACGCCGACCCGAGCAACCCCGGCGGCGTGACGTTCAGCGTCGACTCCGGGCTGTCCTCGGCGCTCGGCGGGTACACCGACGCGCAGTTCAAGGCGGACATCGCGACGCTGCACTCGCGCGGCCAGAAGGTGATCATCTCGGTCGGCGGGCAGAACGGCGCGATCAGCGTCGCCGACTCGACGTCCGCGAACAACTTCGCCAACAGCGTCTACGGGATCATGCAGAGCTACGGGTTCGACGGCGTCGACATCGACCTGGAGAACGGCGTCAACGCCACGTACATGGCGCAGGCGCTGCAGTCACTGTCGAGCAAGGTCGGCTCGGGCCTGATCATCACGATGGCCCCGCAGACGATCGACATGCAGTCCACCGGCATGGCGTACTTCCAGCTGGCGCTGAACATCAAGAACATCCTCACGATCGTCAACATGCAGTACTACAACTCCGGCACGATGAACGGCTGCGACCAGGGCGTCTACGCCGAGGGCACGGAGAACTTCCTCACCGAGCTGGCCTGCATCCAGCTGCAGAACGGGCTGCGTCCGGACCAGGTGGGCCTGGGCCTGCCGGCCTCCGGCAGCGCGGCCGGCGGCGGCTACGTCGCGCCGTCGGTGGTGAACAACGCGCTGGACTGCCTGGCGGCCGGGACGAGCTGCGGCTCGTACGTCCCGCCGACCAAATGGCCGACCATCCGCGGCGCGATGACCTGGTCGATCAACTGGGACGCCAGCAACGGCTGGAGCTTCGTGAACACCGTCGCCCCGCACCTGGCGGCGATGCCGTGACCCGGCGCTGATACCGGACCGGCCCGCCCGGCGCGCCGGGTCCGGGCCGGACCCGGCGGGGTCGGCGCTGACGTCCTGAGACAGGGCCGACGCCGGGCGCCGGCGGGCCACGCGCGGCGGCCGTCGGACTTCGGTCCGGCGGCCGCCGCTTGGGGTTCGGGGCGCTTGGGGTGTGGGACGACTCGCAGTGCGTGCCACTCGCGCGTCGGTGGTGCTCCCGGTTCGAGTCGGCCGGGGTGCGGGCCGCTTGGAGTGCGGGCTGCTCGGGGTGCGGGCCGCTTGGGGTGCGGGTCGCTCGGGGTGCGGGCCGCTTGGAGTACGGGCTGCTCGCGGTGCGGGCCGCTCGGGGTTCGAGCCGTTCGGGGTGCGGGCCGCTTGGGGTTCGAGTCGCCTGGGGTTCGAGCCGCTTGGAGTGCGGGCCGCTTGGGGTGCGGGCCGCTTGCGATTCGGCGGCGCTCGCCGTCCGAGTGCGGAGTTCGGCCGACTCGCGGTTCGGATCGCCGGTGACCCGGGCTGCTCGCGATACGCCGCCGCCCGCCACTTGCCGGCCCGGCGGTTGCCAGTTGTCTTTTGGCAACACTCACCAGGCAACAGCCGCGCACCTTCGTCAGCGTTCTGCGTTAGCGTGAACCGATGTGATCCACGCCGTCGTAGCGGTGTTCTCCATCGTGCTCACGCTGGTGCTGATCGTGCGGCTGACCCCGCGCGGAGGTGCGTGGGCCGTGCAGCGTGCGGTGGTGTGGTTACCCGGGCCGCGGCGGTGGCATCTGTGGATCGCGGGCCACCAGCGCGCGGCCCAGAGCGCGCGGATGCGGCTGGTGCGCCGGCCCGGGATCACGCCCGAGGTGCTGCAGGCCGTGTTCGTCAACGACACCACCGCCGAGGCGGTGCGGATCGCCGTGGTCCGGCGCTGCGAGCAGTTGGGCGGGGTCGGGAGTGTGATGCCGTCGGTCGTGGGCGCCTGGGGCCCGACCGACTATGCCTGGCCCCTGACATACGCCGGCGACGCGGTCGTCGTGCAGCACGCGCTGCGCCGCTGCCTGCGGCTGAAGAACCGCGCGACCTTGCGCAGCGGCTACGCGCGCCTGGCCCAACTGGCCGGGCTGGAAGCGGTGTGGGCGATGGAGTTGGAGCACGTCGGCTCGGTGGAGCTCATGGACCCGGTCGTGCGCAGCTCCATGCAGGCCGATGACACCGACGTGCTCCTGGAATGGCTCGACTGACGCCCGCGCGCCAGCCGCGTCGCCACCTCGATCGAAGCGCTCTCAGCCGAACAGGTCCGGGTCCGAGACCGTGATCTGATCCCACAGCGGCCGCGCCTGGAACCACCCCGCGAAGTGCCCGCCGATCTGCTCGCGCACCATCAGCGCGGTCTCCCGGTCGATCAGCTTCGGCGTCCCCGCAGCCATCGCCAGCAGCTGCGCCTGGCACGAGCGCTCCATCGTCACGAACCACCACACCGCCTCGGCCACCGACTCGCCGACCGTGATCAGGCCGTGGTTCTGCAGGATCGCGGCCTTGTAGCCGGCCAGCGCGGCGCCGATGCGCTTGCCCTCCTCGACGTCGCTGGCCACGCCGCCGTACCCGAGGTACAGGCCGTGGTCCTCGAAGAAGGCGCACGCGTCCTGCGTGATCGGGTCCAGCGGGATGCCCAGGGAGGCGAAAGCCTTGCCGTGCAGCGAGTGTGAATGCGCGGCGGCGATGACGTCCGGGCGCGCGCGGTGCACCTCGGCGTGGATGACGAACGCCGCGCGGTTGACGTGGAAGCGGCCCTCCAGGACGTTGCCCTCGTGGTCGCAGCGGATCAGGTCGGAGGCCTTGATCTGGCTGAAGGACTGCCCGAAACCGTTGACCCAGAACGTGTCCGGGAACTCCGGGTCGCGCACCGTGATGTGCCCGGCCACCCCCTCGGAGAAGCCGAACCGGCCGAAGATCCGGAAGCCCGCGGCAAGCTGCTCCTTGCGGTATTGGCGCTCGGCCGCGACGTCGTCGAAGGTCGGCGGGACCGGGAAGTAGAGCTCCTGGGCGACATTGCCCACGGCCTGCTCGACGTGCTGAACGTCCGGTTCGGTGGTGGTCATGGCGGCCCTTCCGGTTATCGGATACATTTCCGTATCGGATGCGTTCCTGTATCGTTGCCGCACCAGGAGGAGGTGTCAAGAACCCGTGCCCAAGGGAACGACGAAGCGCCGGCCGCAGACGTTGGCCAAGCTGCTCGACGCCGCGCTGGAGGCGTTCGCAGAGAACGGGTTCGGCGGCACACGCATCGAGGACGTCTGCGAACGCGCCGGCTACACGCGCGGCGCCTTCTACTCGAACTTCGCGAGCAAGGAAGAGCTCTTCTTCGCACTGTTTGACCGGCACGCCGAGCGCGTCCTGGAACGCTTCGAGAAGCAGGCGGCGGCTCTCGGCACGGGACCGCTGACGCTGGCGGACATCGCGGCGGCGCTCGCGGAGTTCGACGAGGCCGAGCGCACCTGGTACCTGGTGACGACCGAGTTCACGCTGTCGGCGATCCGGGACCCGGAGGCGGCGCAGCGGCTCGCGGAGCACGACGCCGGGCTGCGCGCGGAGGCGGTGCGGCTGCTGGGGGAGTTGCTGACGCGCGCCGGGATGCGGGTGCGGGCCGGGGTGGAGTTGGAGTCGCTGGTCAGGATGCTGATCGCGATTCGCGAGGGCGCGCTGGCGCAGAGCTATGTGGAGCCGGGGGAGTTGCCGCCGGGGACGTTGGAGCGGCTCTTTCTGCCGGCGTTGCTGGGAGCCGTGACCGAGGCTGCCTGAGCTGAGGTGTGGCTTCCTCAGCCGCCGGTGATCACCAGCGGCCGTCCGATCAGCGAGTCCAGAATGTCCCGCGCCGCTTCCAGGTCCTCGATCTGCTTGGTGATGCGTGCGCGCTCGACAGCCAGGCCTTCGTGCAGTTCCGGGCAGCGGCCGGTGAGGACCACGGAATCGTCGTAGACGTTCGGCAGGATCTCGGCGATGGCCGACGTGCCCAGCCCTGCGGAGAGCAGGACGCGGATGCGATGGACGGTGGCGACGCTGCGTTCGTCGTAGATGCGGTAGCCGCTGGGCAGCCGGGTCGGGGCGAGCAGGCCCTGCTCCTCGTAGTAGCGCAGGGCCCGGATCGAGGCGCCGGTGCGGCGGGAGAGTTCGCCGATCTTCATGGAACCAGGAGAACGCGGGGTTGACTCTCACGTCAATGTGAGGCTTTAGCTTCGCGGCATGGACAGTGACGCACAGAAGATCGGTGATGCACAGAAGATCGCAGTACTCGGCCTCGGTCCGATGGGACAGGCGCTGGCCTCGACGTTCTCTCGCGCGGGACATGTGGTGACGGTGTGGAACCGGACGCCGGGGAAGGCTTCGGCGTTGTCGGATCTGGTCTCGGAGGCCGGCTCGGTCGCGGAGGCGGTTCTCGCGGCGGATGTGGTGGTGGCGTGCCTGATCGACGACGAGGCGGTACGTCGGGTGGTGGACGGCGTCGAGTTCGGCGGGCGTCCGTTGGTGAATCTGACCAGCGGGGATCCGGGCCAGGTGCGGGAGACGGCGGCGTGGGCGGCGTCACGGGGCATCGCCTACCTGCCCGGCGCGATCCTTACGCCGACGCCCATGATCGGTACGCCGGCCGGAACGGTCCTGCTGAGCGGCGACCCGGAGGTTCACGCCGTCGTGGCGTCGGCTCTGTCGGTCCTCGGCGGACGCATCGTCTACCTCGGTCCCGATCCGGCGCGCGCGAGCGCGTTCGACGTGGCGCTGCTGGACCTGTTCGCGACCGCGACCAACGGCCTGCTGCATTCCTTCGCCCTGGCCGCCGCCGAGGGGATCGCGCCGACCGAGTTCGCGGCTTTCGCCTCCGGCTTCGGCGGGCTGCTGCCGGAGATGGCGACGCGGTTCGCGGTCCAGATCGAAAGTGGGGACTTCCCCGGTACACGCTCGACGATCGCCTCCGCGGCCTCCGGCATTCGGCACATCGCTGCCGCGGCGCGTGCGCACGGGTTGGACACCGGCATGCTCGACGCCGTGCACGCCGCGATCGACCGGGCCGTCGCGCAGGGGTACGGCGCGGACGGCTTGGGGCGTTTGGCGACCGTCTACGGCGCGCCCGGCGTCTCGGACGTCTCGGACGTCTAGAGGTGGATCCGGACCCCGCCGACCTGCGCGAAACCGTCTCCACTACGATTTGAGCGATCGCTTAAACGGGAGGCGCAAAGTGAAGATCGTGATACCCGGCGGGTCCGGACAGGTCGGTGCGGTCGTGGAGCGTGCGTTCACGGCGGCCGGCCACTCGGTCGTCGTGCTCAGCCGGAACCCGCGGCGGCCGAACGAGGTGCGCTGGGACGGGCGGACGTTGGGCGCGTGGGCGGGGGAGATCGACGGGTGCGACGTCGTCCTGAACCTGGCGGGACGCAGCGTCAGCTGCCGGTACACGCCCGCGAACCTCCAGGAGATGATGGATTCGCGCGTGCTGTCAGCGCGCGTGGTCGGCGAGGCGATCGCCCGCGCCGAGCGTCCGCCGCAAGTCTGGCTCCAGGCCAGCACCGCGACCATCTACCAGCACACCTTCGGCGCACCGAACGACGAGGACGGCGTCATCGGCGGCGCGGAGAGCGGCGTGCCGGCGTACTGGGCCTACAGCGTCGAGATCGCCAAGAACTGGGAGCGCGAACAGGCCGAGGCGAACACCCCGCACACGCGCAAAGTGGCGCTGCGCTCCGCGATGGTGATGACCCCCGACCGCGGCGGCGTCTTCGACTACCTGGCCTGGATGGCCCGCCTCGGCTTAGGAGGCCCGGTGGCGGGCGGACGCCAGTACGTGTCCTGGATCCACGACCGCGACTTCGTCGCCGCCCTCGACTTCCTCACCACCCACCCCGAACTGACCGGCGCAGTCAACCTCGCCGCCCCGAACCCCCTCCCCCAACGCGACTTCATGCGCACCCTGCGCCACGCCTGGGGCACCCCCATCGGCCTCCCCGCGACCCGCACGATGGCCACGATCGGCGCCTTCGCCCTCCGCTCAGACACCGAACTGCTACTCAAGAGCCGCCGCGTGATCCCCGGCCGCCTCCCCAACGCCGGCTTCCGCTTCGCCCACCCGCACTGGGACGACGCAGCGCGAGACCTGGTGCGGCGAGTGCGAGCCGGCCGAGACCGCTGACCAGCACAGTCGCGATGCCCGGCCCGAATCGGCCACATCGCCGCCGCACCTGATCACTGCACCTTTGCCGCGCTCGCAGCGCTCTTTCGGCACCTTTTCGCTGCGGCCGACCACTTCACAGCCAGCGTGCTCACCTGCCTGCGCTCCAGCGAGTGTTGCGGTAGGCGCCTCCACCAGCTGTAAGCGCGCAAAACGCTGAGCTTGCTCCGACCGCGCCTCCGCCGCAGCTGGCGTGCTCGTTTGCCTGCGCTCCGCGCGAAACGCTGAGCTTGCTCCGTCCGCACCTCCGCAGCAGCCGGCGTGCTCACCTGCCTGTGCCCCGGCGAATGTTGCGCCGGCCGCCTCCATCAGCTGTAAGCGCGCGAAACGCCGAGCTTGCTCCGGCCGCATCTCCGCCGCAGCTGGCGTGCCCGCCTGCCTGTGCTCCGGCGACTGTTGCGGTAGGCGCCTTCGCCAGCTCCGACCCCGCATCTCCGCCGCAGCCGACCCGCTTGCTCTCTGCCCGGGGTCCACCGCGGCTCAGCTAGTCGCACGCTCGCCGAGCCGCGAATGCACCGCGCGGGCTACTTCGCGGCTACGGCGCTTGCGTGCCAGCGCGGCCCATCGCGCGTTCGCCAGCCGCGAGCTCGCCGCCCCCTCAGCCCGCGCCGCCTAAACCTCCGCCGCGGCCGACCACTCCACCACCAGCTCGTCCTTCTCCCCGAAGCGCACCAGGTGCCGCGCCACCACGGCCTCGACCGCCGCGAGGCGTTCGGCGTCCTCGGCGCGGGCCGTCATGCGGAGCGTGCCGGGTTCGGCGGACAGGGTGCAGCCTCCTGAGCTGAAGATCAGTGCGCCGTTCTGGCCGTCCTCCGACTGCTCGGCGTCGACCTCGCGGCCGAGGTGCGAGACCAGCTGCTTCAGATAGCGCGCGGGGCGGTCCGTGGCGACGGTGGCGACTGATTCGATCATGCTGCGATTATCTCCGCTCGGGCCGGGATCCGCGGGCGCTCCCGCCCGCCCGCGGATCCCGGGGTCCTTCACTCGGCCGAATCGTCCGCCGAGTCCGACGCCGATTCGTCCGGCGCTGCCGTCTCCGCGACCGGCTCCTCCGCCGTGGCCGTAGCCGCCGCGCGGTCCCCGGCCCCGCGCCGCCTCAGCGCCTTCTCGCTCAGCGCCGGCGGCAGCCAGCCGCCGCCCTCCGCCACCCACACCAGGTCCGTTCCGGGCGGCACGATCTCGTCGATGCGGTCCAGCGTCGCGTCGTCCAGGACCAGGTCCTGCCCGGCCAGGGAGGACTCCAGCTGCTCCATCGTGCGCGGGCCGATGATCACCGAGGTCACCGCCGGGTGCGCCAGCGGGAACGCCGTCGCCAGCTGCGGCAGGATGACGCCCAGGTCGTCGGCGAGCTTCGCCAAGTCCTCGACCGCGTCGTACTTCGCGGCGTTGGCCGGCAGCGTGGGGTCGAAGCGTTCGGCGCGCAGGGCGGCGCGGCCGACCGTGTAGTCCACGTCCGTGCCTCGGCGGTACTTGCCGCTCAGGAAGCCCCAGGCCAGCGGGCTCCAGGTGAGGACGCCCATGTTCAGGCGCTCGGCGGTCGGCAGGAGGGAGCGCTCGATGTCGCGGGCCAGGATCGAGTACGGCGGCTGCTCCGTGCGGAACTTCATCAGGCCGCGGCGCTCGGCCACGTGCCAGGCCTCGACGGTCTGCTCGGCCGGGAACGTGGAGCTGCCGAAGGAGCGGATCTTGCCGGCGCGCACCAGGTCCGTCAGGACGCCGAGGGTCTCCTCGATGTCCGTCTTCGGGTCCGGACGGTGGATCTGGTACAGGTCGATCCAGTCGGTCCGCAGCCGCCGCAGGCTGTCCTCGACGGCGCGGGTGATGTAGCGCCGGGAGTTGCCGCCGTGGTTGCGCTCGCCGTCCAGCGAGAAGTGGACCTTGGTGGCCAGCACGACGTCGTCCCGCCGGCCCTTCAGGGCCTTGCCGACGATCTCCTCGGACTCCCCGGTGGAGTACATGTCCGCGGTGTCGACGAAGTTGATCCCGGCGTCCAGCGCGGCGTGGATGATCCGCTCGCTGTCGGCGTGGTCGGGGTTGCCGATCGCGCCGAACATCATGGTGCCGAGTGCGTAGGTGCTCACTTCGATGCCGGTGGCACCGAGGACGCGGTAGTTCATCGTCATGACCGCGACGCTACGACCTGGAGTCGACTCCAGGTCAAGCGCGCACCTTCCCGGACCGCGCGGCGTGGGCGCGGGCCGCGGCTAGGGCCGGCAGCGGCGAAAGCCTAAGCCTTCACCGCGCTGCCGCTCAGCCACTGGCTCCAGTTCTCCTGCCAGTCCCCGTAGCCGTTGCCCGGCGCCACGGTCTTCGGCGAGTTCACCACCTGCACCAGGTCCCCGGGCAGCGTGCTCTGGAACAGCCAGGCCGCGCGGTCGGTCGACAGTCCGACACAGCCGTGGCTGACGTTCGCATAACCCTGCGACCCGACCGACCACGGCGCGGCGTGGATGTACGTGCCCGAATACGTCAGGTGGATCGCCCACTGTACGTTCGGGATGTCGTACGCGTCGCCGAACCCGACGGTGCGCGACTGCATGTGCACGGACGCCGCCTTGTCGATGACCGCCATGGTCCCGCCCCAGGTGTCGTCGCCCGGCTTGCCGCCGGTGACCGGCATCGAGCGGATCACCTTGTCGTTGTCGTAGACCGTCATCTCGTGCTTGGACAGGTCCACCAGCGAGAGCTGCTTGCGCCCGACGTTGAAGGCGAACGAGGTGTCGTTGCCGCCGTACTGCCCGGCCCCGGCCGGCACGCCGTCCAGGTTCAGCGACACCCGGACCTTCGTCCCGGGCTGCCAGTAGCTCTCCGGCCGCCAGTCCAGCCGCGCGTCCGACAGCCAGCTCCAGTGCCCCGGCTGCGGCGGGTCGGTCTGCACGACCAGCGCCTTCTCCACCGCCGCCCGGTCGGTGACCGGATGCGTGAACTGCACCAGGATCGGCATGCCGACGCCGACCAGGTCGCCGTTCTGCGGCTCGGTGGTCTGGAACTTCAGCTGGCTGTCGGAGGTGGGGGAGAAGGTGGTGAACGACGAGGTCCGAGTCACCTGGGTGCCGTCGGAGGCGACGCCGATCGCCGTGAGCGTGTACTTGGTGTGGGTCCGCAGGTGGTTGTCCGCGGTCCACACGGTGCCCTCAGGGTTCAGCGACCCCGGCACCGAGTTCCCGTCGGGCGCGGCCAGCGTGACCGCGGCCAGCTTCTCCCCGGACTGCGCCGTGACGCTCACCGGCACCTCGGTCCGGATGCCGGTGGCGCCGTCGGTCGGCACGCTGGTCAGCGGAATCGGCGTGGCCACCGGCTGAACGGTGGCGTTCGCGGTGCCCGGCGCGGCGGCCGAGCCGAGGGCCCCGCCGAGCAGCGTGGCGACGGCGGCGACGCCGAGGGTCCGGCGGGTGTTGCGCGGGGTCCCGGTGCGCACTCTGGTCTTCCTCAGGTTCGTGGCGGATGAGCGGTGCATACCGATACATGTGCGCCGCTTCCTCCTCATATATGCCGATCGATGAGCCGAACGGCGGAAGGCACACCGAGTTGTCCCCCAGAAGTTTGAACCGCGGTAGTAGAGCGTCCCCGTGACGAGCGGCGATGGGAGCCGCGCACGCCGAAGTGTTTTCATTGCCCGGTGACCGACGCACTGCCCCGGACCTCCCTGCCCTGGACCCCCGAACTCGCCGCCGCCGACCGCGACAAGGTCTGGCACCCCTACGCCCCGATGCCCTCGGTGGTCGAGCCCTTCCCGGTCGTAGGCGCCGACGGCGTCCGCATCCGCCTGGCCGACGGCCGCGAACTGGTCGACGGCATGGCCTCCTGGTGGTCGGCGATCCACGGCTACCGCCACCCGGTTCTGGACCAGGCCATCCGCGACCAGCTGGAATCCATGGCCCACGTGATGTTCGGCGGCCTCACCCACGCCCCGGCCGTCCGCCTCGCCGAACGCCTGACCGCCATGGCCCCGGCCGGCCTGGAGCACGTGTTCTTCGCCGACTCCGGCTCGGTCTCGGTCGAGGTCACGATCAAGATGTGCCTGCAGTACCAGCGCTCACAGGGCCACGCGTCGCGCACGCGCCTGATGACCGTCCGCGGCGGCTACCACGGCGACACCTTCGGCGCGATGGCCGTGACGGACCCGGCGGGCAGCATGCACCAGCTCTGGGCCGACGTGCTGCCCGAGCACGTCTTCGCCGACCGCCCGCCGAAGACCCTCACCGAGGAGTACGCCGCGCACCTGGCGCAGCTGGCGGCCCAGCACGCCGACACGCTCGCGGCGATCATCGTCGAGCCGGTCGTCCAGGGCGCCGGAGGGATGCACTTCTACGACCCCGAAGTGCTGAAGGTCCTGCGCGGGCTGTGCGACGAACACGGCCTGCTGCTGGTCTTCGACGAGATCGCCACCGGCTTCGGCCGCACCGGCGAGCTGTTCGCCGCGGAGCACGCGGACGTCAGCCCGGACATCATGACCGTCGGCAAGGCCCTGACCGGCGGCTACATGACGATGGCCGCGGTGCTGTGCACGACCCGCGTCGCGCACGGGATCTCCAGCGGCGAGGCCCCGGTGCTGATGCACGGACCGACGTTCATGGCCAACCCCCTGGCATGCGCGGCGGCGTACGCCTCGACCGGACTGCTGCTGGAAGGCGCATGGCGCGCGCAGGTGGACGGAATCGGAAAGCTGCTGACGGAGCGGCTGGAACCGGCGCGCGAGCTGCCAGGCGTGGCGGACGTGCGGGTGCTGGGCGCGATCGGGGTGATCGAAATGGAGCAGCCGACTGACATGCGTGTGGCGACTAAGGCGGCGATGGACCAGGGCGTGTGGATCCGGCCGTTCGGGAAGCTGCTGTATGTCATGCCGCCGTACGTGACGGCGGAAGGGGATGTCGCGCGGATCGCTGCGGCGCTGGTGGCCGCAGCTCGGGCTTCGGGGGCGTGAGCCGGGAGTGAGCGGGGAGCGTGAGGCGGGCTGCGGACATCGGGGGCGTGAGTCGATGTCAGCCGTGGGCGCTATACCTATAAAAGGGGCGAAAACGTCCTAACAAAATGCGAGGCCCGACAGAGCCCCGACCGAGCCCCGCCCGCCCAGCCACCCCTCAAATCCCACCCTTGATCATCGCCCCACCATCCACCACCAGCACCTCCCCGGTGATCCACGAAGCCAGCTCGCTCGCCAAGAACAGCGCCGCGTTCGCGATATCCTGCGGCTCTCCGAGCCGCTCCAGCGCCCACGGGTACTTCGCGTCCGGCTCCGCGCCCTCCCACAGCATCCGCGCGAACTCCGTCTTCACCAGCCCCGGGGCGATCGCGTTCACGCGCACCGCCGGCGCCAGCTCGCCCGCCAGGTGCTTCGTCTGGTGGATCAGCGCCGCCTTCGTGGTCCCGTAGACGCCCAGCGGGTCGTTGAACTGCAGGCCGCTGACCGAGGACAGGTTGATCACGCACCCGCCGGGCCGCTCCGCCTCCGGGTTCATCGCCTGGCGCCAGGCCTCCTGGGTCCAGATCAGCGGGCCGCGCAGGTTGACCTCGACCGTCTTGTCGAAGCGCGCGGCGTCCACGTCGATCACGTTGCCGAAGTGCGGGTTCGTCGCCGCGTTGTTGACCAGGATGTCCAGCGTCCCGAACGTGTCGACGGCGAACTTCACACAGTCGTGCGCCGCCTGCGGGTCGCCGGCGTGCGCGGCGAAGGGCAGCACCTCGGCGTCCGGGACCTGCGCGCGGATCTCCTCGGCGGCGCGCTCCAGGCCGTCGAGCTTGCGGGAGCTGATCACCACCCGGGCGCCGCAGGCCGCGTAGGTGGCCGCGATGGCCTGGCCGATGCCGCGGGAACCGCCGGTCACCAGGGCGACCTTGCCGTCGAGTCGGATGTCCACTGCCTGCTCCCTCGCGCCGTAATCTTCGCTCTTCCGCGACGGAACGATAGGCCATACCTTTCGAAGGGTGACAGACCCCGCCGCGCCCGCCCTGTCCGGGCTCGACCCGGCAGCCGTCGCCGGCTACCTCGCCGCCGTCCCGCACCTGGAGGCCCGACCCCCGCTGACCGCCGAGCTGATCGCCGGCGGTCTTTCCAATCTCACCTACGAAGTCCGCGACGCCGACGGCCGCGCCTGGGTGCTGCGCCGGCCGCCGCTGGGGCACGTGCTGCCCACCGCGCACGACATGCGCCGCGAGTTCCGCGTGATCTCCGCGCTGCACGGCAGTGGGACCGTGCCGGTGGCGCGCGCCTACGTGCTGTGCGAGGACACCGACGTGATCGGCGCGCCCTTCTACCTGATGGAGAAGGTCGACGGCGTGGTGCTGCGGACGCGCGAGCAGTGCGCGACGCTCACCGCGGCGCAGCGGCGCTCGGTCGGCGAGAGCCTCGTCGACGTCCTCGCCGCGCTGCACGGAGTCGATCCGGCGCAGGTGGGACTGGCCGATTTCGGGCGTCCGGAAGGGTACCTGCACCGGCAGCTGGACCGGTGGGACAGGCAGTACGCCTCATCACAGAGCCGTGAGATCAGGGGACTGTTCGAGCTCGGCGACGGGCTGCGCGCCGCCGTCCCGGTGACTCAGCGCTCGACGATCCTGCACGGCGACTACCGGCTGGACAACGTGATGATGCGGCTCGCCGGCTGTGGGGAGACCGGCGGCTTCGCCGTCGCCGCCGTCTTCGACTGGGAGATGTCCACCCTCGGCGACCCCCTGGCCGACCTGGGCCTGCTGCTCACCTACTGGGAGGACCCCGGCCACCCGCCGAAGGACATCCTGGCGGCCAGCGGCGGCGGCCTGACCAACCAGGAGGGCTTCCCCGGCAGCCGCGAGATCGTCGACCGCTACCAGAGCGCGACCGGCCTGATCGTCGACGACCTCGACTGGTACATCGCCTTCAGCCACTACAAGCTCGCGGTGATCCTGGAGGGCATCCACTACCGCCACGAGCACGGCCTGACCCTCGGCGAGGGCTTCGAACGCGCCGGGGCGGCGGTTCCGGCGTTGGTCGAGCTCGGCCGGCGCTACCTGGACAAGACGAGGTAGAAGCGGAGGAGCCCGGAGCCCGACCGGGCCCCTCCGCTTGTGGGGCGGTTCAGCGTATTGGTTGTGAGGGCTCGCTGTCAGTTTCCGCCCCGCGGCCTCCCTTAATTGACGTACACCGCCTGGTTGCTCTGCGAGGAGTCCAGCACCGGACCCACTCCGCCGCTGAACGTGCCGCTGCTCGGGCACAGCCCGGATCCGCTGATCAGGTTGACGTTCTGCGTCGCGAAGCTGATCGACTTGCTCACGTTCGACAGCGCGCCGTCGATCTCGGTCACCGAGCCGGTGGTCCCGTAGTCACAGGTGACGTCGCCCAGGAACGAGGCCAGCGTGACCTGCTCGTCCAGGTTGGTGACCTTCAGCGTCGGGCTGGAGCCGTCCACGACGGTGCCGTTCGCCGGGCCGTTGATCTCCACGCTGACCACACCGATGGTGCCGCCGATGGTGGTGCTGCAGTTCGCCGGGTCCGCGTGCAGGCCGGTGATGGACTCGGTGGCGTTGCCGGAGCCGACCGCCGGGTTGGCGGTGACGCCGGCGGTGAACGAGCCGGTGCTGCAGTCGATGGTGCCGCTGCTGGTGGTGAAGATGAAGTCGCTGTTGATCGCGCCGGTGAGGGTGTCGCCGACGTTCGCGTTGGTGCCGCCGGCGCTGCCGACGGTCAGCACACCGCCGGTGCTGGCGCCGGCCTGGCCGGCCGCGCCGAGCACGAGGCCGGCGGCGGCCAGAGCGGTCAGGGCGAGGGTACGGGTGCGCATGACGGACTCACTTTCTGGTGGCGTTGATGGCGTTGATCAGGTCGCTGTCGCTGTTGTCGACGGCGAGCGCGGTGGTGACCGAGGAGAGCGTGATGGCGTTGTGGCCGGCCGCCGAGGGCAGGCCGAACAGCAGGTTCACGATCCAGTCGGCGGTGTCGAACAGGCCGCAGCCGTTGGCCGAGGGCACGGCCAGCGCGTTGTCGTTCAGCGTCGCGCCGTTGAAGCCGACGATCATGGGCCGGAAGCCGTTGGGGTCCCGGCCGATGGAGATCGTGCCGGTGCTGCCCTTGACCGGCTGGTTCGGCGGCGGCGGGCTCGTGGTCCCGGCCGTCGGGCTCAGGACGATCGGGGCGCTGTCGGAGCCGACGTAGCAGTCCGGGCCGAGGAACAGGTTCATCAGATGGAGCTTGATCGGCAGCTGGAACAGCGGGTAATTCTCGCCGGCGGACAGCGGGGCGAAGTTCGCGATCGGACCGGCGAGCTCGATCTGGACGATGGCGCTGGTGACGCCGGGCCAGAAGTTGGACAGACCGGGGATCGGCACGTCCAGCGGGCCGGCCTGAAGCTCGTTGCCGTCGGTCGGCGTCACGGTGGAGAACAGCTGCGCGGTGGTCTTGTCCGGGAACGTGACCGTGGGGCCGCCCTTGGCCCAGGTGACGCCGAACGTGACGGTCATCGGTGAGCTGAAGTTCACCTGAGTGGAACCCACAGAGAACCCGCCACCGCCTATGGTGGCGACCACGCAACCCACGACGGCCTGATTCGGGTCCTGCATCTGGGTGCTGGAGGTGGGGCACGTGCCCATGCCCGTGTACGGGCCCGAAGGCTGCCCGGTCGCGGCGGCGGACGGCGAGGCGGCCACGGCGACGAGCGCCAGGGCGGCCGCGACCGCGGCGGCTGCACGTTTTCTGAACCGATGGAATCTGAACCGATGGAACAGGCCTGGGACAGCCATGTTCACGCTCCCTCGTCAGCGGGGATGTCAGATGAGCGGGGACTGCGTCGACGACGACGCCGGGGAGAAGCACGATCGAGTAGGCGTTTGTGCAGATCGAAGAGCGCTCTTGCAGGGTTCGAGCACAGACTTTCAGGGGTCGAATACAGATCACACTCTGATACCGGCCGGTAACAAAACCCGTGGGAGTTGTAACTCCGCGGAGTTCTCCAGTCAAGCCCCCGGGGGAGAAGATGCCTGTTTCACCCGTTCTGGCCCCGCTGCCCGGCGCGCGTTCCCCGCGTGATCCGCAGAGGGCGATCAAACGCGGGCCCAGCCGGGTGCCGCGCGAGCAGGTCGTGGCGACGCAGCGGGACCGGCTGTACGACGGCCTGGTGCGCACGGTCGCCGAACGCGGCTACGCGAACGCCTCGGTCAGCGACATCTGCCGGGTCTCCGGCGTCACGCGACCGGCGTTCTACGAGCACTTCGAGAGCAAGCAGGGGGCCTTCCTGGCCGCCTACCGGCATGGGACGGACGTGCTGTTCGCCATGCTGCGGCACGCTTTTTGCGACACGGTGGACATCGACGAGGCCGTGGGCGGGACCGCCCCCCACATCGCCGAGCCCGACGTCGAGACCTGGACCCGTGCCACCAGCGCGGTTCTCAGTGTTCTGCTGGACGTCCTGGCCAGCGTCCCGGCCTTCGCCACCGCGGCGATCGTCGAGATCGACGCCGTCGGCCCGGCCGGCCGCCAGGCCCGCTCCGAGCGCCTGCGCGACTTCGAGGCCTTCTTCGCCCTGGCCCCGGCCACGCCGCCGGCCGTGGACCGCGGGGAGTTGGTGAACGCGGTGGTCGCCGGCGCGTACGGGACCCTCTACCGGTACATCGCCAACGGCCGCGTGACCGAACTCCCGAACCTGCTGCCCGGTCTGGTCTATTTCGTCGTCGCGCCCTTCGTCGGCCCCGAGCTCGCCGCGAAGGCGTCGAACGCCGCGCTGGCAGATCATCCCCGCTCGGTGGCTCCGTGTGTCCCGGCGCAGGCCGACGCCGGTGTCGGCAGCGACTGAATCAGCGCCCGAAGAATCAGGTTCCGAACGGTTGACCGATTCAAAACCCTGAGAGTATGTTACCCGTCAGTCACCTAGCAGGTGACTCATGTCACATTCCAGCCGTGCCGGTGCTGGTTCCATCTCGTCCAGGCGATCGCGCCGGCAAGCCCCGCGCCTGGTGACAGGAACGGAAAGGAGCCGAATGGCGACGAAATCCGTCAAGGCCGAGGGCAAGGTCCGCTACCGCCGCGCCGCGATACCCGGAGTGGCCGCGCTGGCCACCACCGGCGCACTCGTGATCCTGACGGCGCAGGGCGCGCTCGGCGTGCAGTTCGCGATCTCGGGCATGCCGTTCGTGGTGACCGCGAGCCACCTGCACGGGTCGAACTTCCAGCAGTACGGCGACCTGGACTCCGGTCTGAAGGGCAACCCCTGGCTGAAGAGCTCCAACGGCCAGGCCGTGGTCATGACCTCGGTCATCGGGGACGCGCAGATCACCAACCTGTGCCAGAGCGTCAACCTGGTCGGCATCAACCTGGTGATCCGGGCCGGCAGCGGATCCACACCGGTGCACGCCACCAACCTCGTGCTGGACTCGACCGACCTGTCCGGCGACGCGACGTTCAACAACATCCAGATCGGCCGCGACGCCAGCACCCTGACCGAGGTCCCGTCCGTCGAGGGCCACCCGTTCACCTTCGCGCAGCAGGCGGACACCGTGGACATCGACAACGTCCGACAGGACAGCTACGCGACCACCGCGTCGACGTTCTCGCTGCCCGGCCTGAGCATGAGCTTCCAGAGCAAGGGCTGCTGAACGGTGACAGAGCACGAAGAAGGCGCGCTCCTCTTCCCGGAGGCCCCGGCCCCCGAGGAGCACGGAGGAGCGCGCCGTGCCTTCCGGCACTGGCGCCGCACCCGGCCGTTCTGGGGCGGCCTGCTGGTGGCGTTGGGCGGCGGCGAGATGCTGGCGCTCTACCACGCCGCGATGAAGGTCACGATCCACATGGGCCTGTACGGCCTGGCCGGCTACGCGGTCCCGGTCCTGCTGGTGGTGCTGGGCCTGTGCCTGATCTTCGACCCCCAGCACCGCGTCTTCTACTCGGTGCTCTCCCTGCTGTTCGCCGCCGCCAGCTGGATGACCAGCAACCTCGGCGGCTTCCTGATCGGCATGCTGCTGGCGATGGCCGGGGGCTCGCTCGCGTTCGGCTGGGCCGAGGCGGAGCAGCCGGAGGAAGAGCCGGCGCGGCAGCTGGAGAACGCCCCCCAAGGGCTGCCGACTCCCTGAGGCGCGCCGCAGGCGGGTGTCTGGGAGGGGCGAAGTCTTCTGCTCGGGTGCGGTTGGGCTGTGGTTTACAGGCGATTTCTCAGAACCAAGGCGCGAACCGCCCCGGAGCAAACCGATTCTCCGGATCGAAGTTCCCCTTCACCCGCCTCATCACCTCAACGCTCCCCGGCGCGCGCCCCCAGGACTCCACCATCGCGTCCACCCCCGGGCGCCGCCTCCGCAGCATCACGAACCCGCCGACCGCCTCGACCGACGCGCGCCAGTTCTTCACGACCTCGGCGTGCGCCTTGGCGTCGGACCCCGTGATGCGCACGGTGTAGGCGCCGGTCGCCGGGCTGCACGTCAGCAGCGCCTTGACCCCCGCCCGGTCCGCCCACGCCGACAGCGCCCCGACCAGCGCCGGATCCACCCCGGGCCGCGTTGCCGCGCGCATCACCGTGTCTCCGGGTTCTGCGACGACCCGGGCCGCGTGCGACTCCCAGAAGCTGTGCGCCTCGCCTTCGTCCAGCTCCGCCAGGCTCCCCGTGAGCATCGAGCGCGCGGCCGCCGCCCGGGCCGCCGCGCCGTCGGCGGTGCCGTCGAAGCGCACCGCCAGCACCTGCTCCGGTTCGCACCACTCCACCGCCGTGGGTTCGATCGCCGACTTCGTCAGCGCCCACGTCAGCCGCTGCGCCGTCGCGGTGTCGACGTCGCGCGCCATCACCGTGCGCGAGGTCTGGGGGAGCGGGTGCACCCGCAGCACGAGCTCGACCACCACGCCCAGCGTTCCCAGCGATCCGTGGCACAGCTTCGCCAGGTCGTAGCCGGCCACGTTCTTGATGACGTGCCCGCCGCTCTTGGCGATCGCGCCGTCCGGGAACACCATCGTCGCGCCGATGACCAGCTCCCGCAGCGATCCGTACGCCATGCGCCGCGGGCCCGCGTCGCCGGTGGCCAGCAGGCCGCCGATCGTCGCCTCCGAGCGCGCCGGGTCGTACGGCAGCCACTGCCCGTGCTCGGCCAGCTCCTCCTGGAGCGCGTCCAGCCGGATCCCGCCCTGGACGTGCACCGTCATGTCCGCGGGCCGGTAGTCCAGCACCCGGTCCATGCCGGCGAGGGACACTGTGGTGCGCGCGTCGCGCACCGGCGCGCCCCACGTGGTCGCCGTTCCTGTGCCGCGTATCAGCACCGCGCCGTTCGTGGTGACGGCGTCGCGCAGGTCCTTCACCGTCGTCGGCGTGATCGAGCGCGGGCCGGACGACGGCTCGAAGGTCGGCGCGCCGTCGGCCGACGAGCCGTGGGACGCCGACGAGCCGCCGGCGGACGGATGCCCGCCGGGGGTGGAAGCGGAGGAGGATGAAGCGCCTACCATCTCTGGATCTTTCCGGTCTCTTCGAGCGGGTGCGGCTGATAGGCCCCGCCCCTGGCCTCGCCGCACAACGCGGGAGTCGGGAACACCTTGTTGGGGTTGCACAGCCCTGACGGGTCGAACGCGGCGCGCAGACGGTCCATCGCCGTCAGGTCCGCGGGGGAGAACATTTTGGGCATCGAGCACGCTTTGTCCACGCCGATCCCGTGCTCGCCGGACAGCGAGCCGCCGAGGGCGACGCACAGCTCCGCGATCGCCGCGGCGAGCGCTTCGGCGGCCGGACCCTCGCCGTCCGATTCGCGGTACAAAACGAGGGGATGGAGGTTTCCATCGCCCGCGTGGAACACATTGGCAACACGCAACCCTGCGGCCGAAGAAAGGTCCGCAATTCCGGCCAATGCCTCAGCGAGCCGGGTCCGCGGTACGACTCCGTCCTGCAAAAGGAATTCCGGAGAGAGCCTCCCCATCGCCGCGAAGGCGGCCTTGCGGCCGGCCCAGATCGCCGCGCGCTCGGCGTCGTCCGCGGCGATGCGCAGCCGGGTGCACGCGTGCTCCGAACACAGGGCGCTGACCTGCTCGAACAGCTCCGCGCACTCCTCGCCGGGGCCGTCCAGCTCGATGATGAGCGAGGCTGCCGCTTCCCGGTCGTAGCCGGCGTGCACGGCGTCCTCGCAGGCGCGAATGGCCAGGTTGTCCATCATCTCGATGGCCGCGGGCACGATCCCGGCGGCGATCACCGCGCTGACCGTCTCGCAGGCCGAGGGCACGTCCGGGAAGTCCGCGACCAGCGTCCGCACGACCTCCGGCTTCCGCAGCAGACGCACCGCGATCCGGGTGGCGACGCCGCACGTTCCCTCGGCGCCGACGAACACTCCGCGCAGGTCATAGCCGGGGGCGTCATAACAAGGTGCTTCTATGTCATCCGAGCCCAGGACGACCGTCGAGCCGTCCGGCAGCACGGTTTCGACCGCGAGCACATGATGCGAGGTGAAGCCGTATTTCAGGCAGTGCGCGCCGCCGGAGTTCTCCGCGACGTTGCCGCCGATCGTGCACACCACCTGTGAGGAGGGGTCCGGCGCGTAGTAGAGCCCGAATCCGGCGACGGCGGCACTGATCGACAGGTTGGTCGCGCCCGGCTCCACGACGGCCACCATCCGGTCCGGATCCACATCAAGTATCCGGTTGAGCTTTGCTAATGCGATGACGACCCCTGATTCAGCCGGCAGCGCGCCCCCGGACAAACCGGTCCCGGCGCCGCGTGCGACGTACGGGACGCCGTGCCGCAGGCACGCCCGGACGATCGGGGCGACCTGGGAGCGATCGGCGGGGAGCAGGACCAGACCGGGCAAAACGCGGTGCGCGGTGAGCGCGTCGGTCTCATACGCTCGACGTTCGGCCTCGCCGGAGAGCACGCGCAGCGTCGGACCGCACTCCCGGCGCAGGTCAGCCAGGACCGCGTCGAGCTTTCGCCGCCGGTCCGTCGCGGCTTCCGCATCCACCCGCCGTGCCCCCTTTCGGCTGTCCCCCGGCGATGGTCTGCCCGTTTCCGCCCCGTAGTAGATCACCACAGATTATTAGTAGAGCAACACAGATCGCCATTGTGCGCCACCGGTGCGAGCCCCGGCGGGGCGTCGGGCGCGGGTGGACACCCGTGCCCCGATCATGTATGTGTTCTGATAATCACTGGCCCGGCACGGCTTCCGCTCCAAGTCGCTTTTGCCTTTGCGCACAAAGGAAAATGGCTCGTTCCGACGATCCATCTGGACCAGAGAGGTCAGCCCGCCGAATGACACTGACTGCCCCCCGCCCGCGCCTGGCCCCCACGCGCGACCGGGGTACCGTCGCCGTCCTGCTGTTCCGGGACGCCCCCCTGTTCGAGTCCTCGATACCGATCTCGGTGTTCGGCGTCGACCGGCGCGTCATGGGACTGCCGTACTACCGGTTACTGGTGTGCGCCGGTGAAGCCGGGCCGTTGGCCACCACCGGCTCCCTGCGCATCTCCACGCCGTTCGGGTTGTCGGGCGCCGACCAGGCCGGCACCGTGATCGTGCCGGCGTGGCGGGCGCCGGGCGAGCGGCCCCCGGAACCGGCGCTGGCCGCGGTGCGCAAGGCTCACAAGGAGGGCGCGCGGCTGGCCGCGTTCGACTCTGGGGTCTTCGTCCTCGCCGCGGCCGGCGTTCTCGACGGCCGCGGGGCCACCACGCACTGGATGTACGCGCCGGCCCTGGCCCGCCACCACCGCAGGGTGAAGGTGGACGCCCGCTCGATGCAGATCGACCACGGCGACGTGGTCACCGGCGCCGGCGCCGCGGCCGGCCTGGACCTGTGTCTGTACCTGGTCCGGATGGACCACGGAGCCGAAGCCGCCAGCGCGCTGGCCCGCCGCCTGGTGGTGGGGCCGGGCCGGCGCAGCGGCCAGGCCGCCTACTTCGACCGCCACCTGCCCTCCGAACTCGGCGCCGGCACGCCGATCGGCGACGCGATGTCCTGGGCCCTGGATCACCTGGCCGAGCCGTTCGACGTGGACGAGTTCGCCAAACACTCCGCGATGTCCCGCCGGACCTTCGACCGCCGCTTCCTGGAAGTCACCGGCACCACACCGCTGCGCTGGGTGAACTCCCAGCGCGTGATCGCCGCGCAGCGCATCCTGGAGTCCACCGACCTGCCGGTGGACGAGGTGGCCCGGCGCTCCGGGTTCGCCTCGGGACCGGCGATGCGCGCCAACTTCCTGCGGGTGCTCGGCACGCAGCCCGCGCGCTATCGCGAGGCCTACCTGGCGTCCCGGGCCAGGGGCGGCCGCGAGGGCCGCGACGGGTAGGGCCCGTCCCTACCGCCCCTACTGAGCCCACGGCGGCGCGAAGGCCGCGCCGCCGACGGTCGCCGTCATCCCGACGGAGGTGACGGCGGTGAGCACCGCCGGGCTCTCGGCGCTGGCGTTGCCCAGTCGCAGGGTGGTGTGCGGCGGCACGATGACCGCGTCTCCGAGTCCGGCGTGCACGGCGCGCTCGCCCACGGTGGCCGAGACGGCGCCGCTGACGACGACGAAGACCTCCTCGCGGTCCATGCTGTGGGTCTCGCTGACGGCGCCGGGCTCCAGATCGAGGGCCCAGACCGCCAGTTCGGTGCTGCCGCGCGACGGGACCGCGAGCGGGCGGAAGGTGAAGCCGTCGAGGTCGAATCGCGGGGCCTCGGCGAGGGTGGACAGGGGCATGGCTGACTCCAGTGCTTCATAATGGTCAACGGGGTTGTCGATCTCAGCCTAGGGCGCCGCCGACCAGATGGTCAACACAGTTGTCGATCCCGGTCCGACCGTCACCCCCACTAGGGTGTAAGCATGAGTGACAGGCTGGTGTGGATCGACTGCGAGATGACCGGGCTCGACCTGGACAAGGACGCTCTGATCGAGGTGGCCGTCCTGGTCACGGACTCGGAGCTGAACGTCCTGGGGGACGGGGTCGACGTGGTGGTCGCACCACCGGCCGACGACCTGCCGGGCCTGCTGGCCGGCATGGTGGACGTGGTCCGCGACATGCACACCTCCTCCGGCCTGCTGGAGGAACTCGCGGACGGGATCCCCATGGCCGAGGCCGAGGAGCGCGTCCTGGCCTACGTCCGCGAGCACGTCCCGGAGGCCGGCAAGGCGCAGCTGGCCGGCAACTCCGTCGGCACCGACCGCGGCTTCCTGGCCCGCGACATGCCCGAGCTCGAACAGCACCTGCACTACCGCATCGTGGACGTCTCCTCGATCAAGGAACTGGCCCGCCGCTGGTATCCGCGCGTCTACTTCAACGCCCCGAAGAAGACCGGCAACCACCGCGCCCTGGGCGACATCCGCGACTCCATCGCCGAACTCCGCTACTACCGCGACGCGATCTTCGTTCCGCAGCCCGGCCCGGACTCGGAGACCGCACGCACCCTCGCCGGCCGGATCGAGGCCGAGGAGGCCGCCGCGGCGGCGGCGCGCGCGGAGTCCTGACCT
This sequence comes from Catenulispora sp. GAS73, assembly GCF_041262085.1. NCBI lineage: Bacteria > Bacillati > Actinomycetota > Actinomycetes > Catenulisporales > Catenulisporaceae > Catenulispora > Catenulispora sp. GAS73. The sequence goes on along the minus strand of NZ_JBGCCM010000011.1, from coordinate 123,850 downwards.
CCCGATCGGGTCCTCCGGGAGCCGAGCTAAAGGGTTGTGCGGAGCACCGCCGGATCCATGTATGCTTGGCGGTGCCAGCGCGGCGCGGGACACGGGAGACCGGGGTCCAACGACGCGACGGTGCATGGTGGGCGTAGCTCAGTTGGTAGAGTCCTGGGTTGTGATCCCAGTTGTCGCGGGTTCGAGCCCCGTCGCTCACCCTCCATGGAGCGGTCCCTGATCTCGTTGATCGAGAGCAGGGACCGTTTTGCTGTTCATCTGGATCTTCCGATCAGTACACTGCCTGGCATGGGCGAGAACCTGGACGACCTGACCGCCAAGTGCGTCCACTGCGGCTTCTGCCTCCCGGCCTGCCCCACCTATGCCCTCACGGGTGATGAGAACGACTCCCCGCGCGGCCGCATCCACCTGATGCGCCAGGTGATCGAGGGCAAGGCCGAGCTCGACGACGCGGTCGCCGAACACGTCGACTCCTGCCTGGGCTGCCTGTCCTGCGTCAGCGCGTGCCCCTCCGGCGTCCAGTACGACCGGATCATCGAGGAGTTCCGCCCCGAGGTCGAGCAGGCCTACGCCGAGCACCGCGGCGACCGGGCCTTCCGGGAGCTCGTGTTCGGCCTGTTCCCGCACCCGGCGCGCCTGCGGGTCGCGGCACTCGGCGCGGTCGCGTACCGCCGGACGGGTGGCGCGGCGCTGGTCCGTTCCAGCGGACTGCTGCGGCGCTTCCCGAAGCTCGGCGCCATGGAGGCGCTGATGCCGGAGACCACGCTGCGCAAGGCGTGGAGCAGGCTGCCGGCCAGCAGCCAGCCACAGGGGGAGCGGCGCGCGATCGTGGGGATGATTTCCGGGTGCGTGCAGCGGGTGTTCTTCGGCGACGTCAACGCCGCGACCGTGCGGGTGCTGCAAGCCGAGGGCTGCCACGTAGTTGTGCCGGACCAGGGCTGCTGCGGCGCCCTGTCGCTGCACGCCGGACGCGAGGAGGAGGCCAAGCGCTACGCGCGGCGGCTGATCGACGCCTTCCGGCGCCCGGCGTCCGCGTCGTCCGCGACGGTGGCGCTGGGCAACCTCGACGCGGTCGTGGTCAACGTCGCCGGCTGCGGCTCCACCCTGAAGCAGTACGGCGAACTGCTCGCCGACGACCCCGACTACGCCGCACCGGCCGCGGAGTTCGCCGCGAAGATCCGCGACGTCTCCGAGGTCCTGGCCGACCTCGAACCACGCGCCGAGCGTCACCCGATCGAGGCCCGCGTCGCCTACCACGACGCCTGCCACCTGGCGCACGGCCAGGGCGTGCGGGCGCAGCCGCGCAAGCTGCTGAACGACATCCCGGGCCTGGAAGTGGTCGAGCCGGCGGAGGCCGCGTTCTGCTGCGGCTCGGCGGGCGTGCACAACCTGGTGCGCCCGGAGGCCGCGGAGGAGTTGGGACGGCGCAAGGCCGAGCGGGTCCGGGCCACGGCCCCCGACCTGGTCGCCACCGGCAACCCCGGCTGTCTGCTGCAGATCCAGCGGCACCTCGGGGACGACACCCCGGTGCTGCACCCGATCGAGATCATCGATGCCTCGATTCGGGGGCTGAGGCTCAATCCGGCGCGGGTTCGGCCGCGCGGTTCGGCGAGCGACTCAGGCAGCTGAGTCGCCGGCCGGCTGCGGCGAGAAGACCGCGGGGCGGCTGCGGTCAGGGCAGTCCGGTCAGCCTGCTCACTCCGTTTCGGTCCGCTTCGGTCAGTCGGCTTCGGTCAGTCGGCTTCGGGTTAGCCCGGTCAGCCCGCTCAGTCCGAAGTGGCCCGCTCGATCCGTCGTCGCTTCCACGCCGGCCACCACCGGTCCAGCAGGAAGTAGGTGATGATGCCCAGGCTGATCGCCACCAGGTGCTCGCGCCCGGCCAGGTTCGGCAGGATCGCCGCCTCGCCGCCCATCGACACCGCGGTCAGCGCCACCACCCAGTACGTCCGCAGCCGTAGCGCCAGGTAGATCAGCAGCGACACCACCGCGACCGAGGGGCCGGTGTCGACCTGGAAGTTGTCGATCTGCGGGGTGCCGATGTGCAACCAGTTGCTGGCGTAGACCATCACCCGGGCGGCCATCGAGGTGACCGCGCTGGTGATCATCGCGATCGCGATCATCTTCTTCCAGCCCAGCCAGCACTCCGCGATCCCGAAGGCGATCAGCACCTGCGCCATCGCGCCCCAGGCCGGCAGGTCCGGCGCCGGGGCGAACAGGGACAGCGGGAGCTGCGGGAGCAGCTTCCAGATCGGCTCGCCCTGGCGCACGCCGGCGACGTCCAGGACGAACGCCAGCCCGGTGGGCCGGATCAGCTCCAGGATCCACAGCACGCCGATGGTCGCCACGCACGTCAGCGTGGCCGGGATCGCCATCAGGTGCTTCGTGCGGACCTCGCGGACCGGGACCGAGAAGAAGACGACCATGTCGCGCACGAAGGTGCGGGCCACGGCCACGGCGGCGCGGACCACCGGGTTGCGCTGGGGCGCCGCGTCCGGGTCAACGGCGTTGAGGTGCGCGTCGGCGGCACCGTTCGCCTCGGCGGCACGATTCGCGTCGACGGCGAGGTCCGCAGCCGCGACGGCGGCGGCAGCTCGCGGGTCCAGGGCGAGCACGGTTTCGGCGTCGGAGTCGGCGGCGAGGCCGGGAGCCGCGGCGGCGGCAGCAGCCTGCGGGTCCAGGGGAAGCGTGCCGGTGGTGCCCATATCGCCATCTGTACCGCCGCCCGTACCGCTGCCTGTACCTGGCGCAGCCTCGGCATCCACGGGAAGCGTGGTCCGGATGGGGTCGCCACTGAGCCCGCTGGTCGCGGTACCGGGTGCCTCCACTGGGTCCCCGGGTTCGCGGTCGGCTCCGGAACCGGCGTCGAGCGGGTCCTGCGCCCTGTCGGTCACGGTCTCATTCGCCATCGTCGTCCCCCCGGATCGGTAGCCGTGGCGTCCGGCATGGGCGGATGCGCTGGAAATTCGCCTCCGACTCCGATGGTAGCAACGTCGGAAGATCCCACGCCGGGCCGGGCGCCCACACCGATCTCACAGGTGCGGAGGGCGACGGGACAGCTCACGGGGTACCTCTGCCCGCTCGAAGATCACACTACTCGACGTCGCACAGGCGTCACCCGCTCGTCGTATAGGTTTGGCTCAGCGCGGCAGGTTCTATTACGGCGAGGAGTGGCACAGTACATGTGCGGTATCGCGGGTGTCTTCGGGGCTCATGACGAGGCCATGCTCAAGCGGATGGGCGACGCCATCGCCCACCGGGGGCCCGACGGCGAGGGCGTCTATAGCGACGGGGCAGCAGTCGGCTACGCTCACCGCCGCCTGGCGATCATCGACCGGGCCCACGGCGACCAGCCCTTCCTCACCGAGGACGGCCGCTACGCCGCCGTCTACAACGGCGAGGTCTACAACTACCGGGAGCTGATGGCCGAGCTGGAAGCCCTCGGCCACACCTTCCGCACGGTCTGCGACACCGAAGTCGTGGTCCGCGCCTTCGCCGAGTGGGGCGAGGCGGCCTTCGACCGGTTCAACGGCATGTTCGCGGTGGCCATCCACGACACCGAGACCGGCAAGAGCTACCTGGCGCGCGACCATTTCGGCATCAAGCCGCTCTACCTGGCCTCGGTGACCGGCGCCGACGGCAGCCACCGGCTGGTCTTCGGCTCGGAGATCAAGGCGATCCTGGCCTCGGGCCTGGTCGAGGCGGCCCCGGACGACGCCACCCTCTACCGCTACCTGCGCTTCCGCATCCACGAGGACTCCGACCGCACCTTCTTCGCCGGGATCGAGAAGGTCCGCCCCGGCGAGGTCGTCGTTTTCGAGGGCGCCGGCGCTGATGTCACCGTGCAGCGCCGCATGTTCACCACGCTGCGCGAGGACCTGCTGGCCGACGGCCCACGCTCGCCGTTTACCAAGGACACCACCAAGGAGTTCAAGGAGCGGCTCACCGAGTCGATCCGGATGCGCCTGGTCGGTGAGGTTCCGGTGGGCACCGCGCTGTCCGGGGGCCTGGACTCCTCGACGGTCGTCGCGGTGATCAGCAAGCTGATGAAGCAGCACGCGCGGGACGTCGAGTCGGTCGGCGCGACGCAGAACAGCTTCTCCGCGGTGTTCCCCGGCAGCGTCAACGACGAGGAGCGCTACGTCGACGCCGTCATGGCCAAGACTGCTGCTGACAGTGGCCCGATCGAGTGCCACAAGATCCACCCGAACCCCGACGAGTTCCTGGAGGACCTCGCCGACTTCGTGCGCACGCAGGAAGAGCCGACCATCTCCACCGGCCCCTACGCGCAGTACAAGGTCATGCAGGAGGCCACCAAGCACGTGACCGTCCTGCTCGACGGCCAGGGCGCGGACGAGATGATGGCCGGCTACCTGCCGTACTACTTCGTCTACCTGCGCCAGCTGCGCAAGGAGAAGCAGTACACGAAGCTGATGCGCGAGGTCGTCTCCTCCACCGACGTGCTGTCCCGCTACGGCAAGCAGGTGGTGCGCGGCAAGCTCGGCCTGGACAAGCCGGTCGACATCCGGCAGATGCTGGACAAGGGCTTCGCCAAGCAGCACCGCGGCGAGACCTTCAGCCCGGTCCCGGACGACCTGCGGGCCCGCCTGGTCGAGGACATCTTCGCCAACTCCCTGCCCTCGCTGCTGCGCTACGAGGACCGCAACACCATGCGGTTCTCGCTGGAGGGCCGCGTGCCCTTCCTGGACTTCAACCTGGTGCGCTACCTGTTCACCCTGGAGCCCGAGGCGATCATCAAGGGCGGCTGGAACAAGAAGATCCTGCGCGACTCGGTGCGCGGCCTGCTGCCGGACCAGATCGTCGACCGCCGCAACAAGATCGGCTTCACCACGCCGGAGCGCGAGTGGTTCCTGCGCATCAAAAACCACGTGCACACGGTGTTCCGCTCGGACTCCTTCGGCTCGCGGCCGTACTTCGACCAGGCCTCGGTGCTGCGCGCGTTCGAGGAGTTCATCTCCGGCAAGAACAGCGACACCATGCTGTTCTGGCGGATGCTGAACGTCGAGCTGTGGCTGCGCACCTTCGTGGACGCCCCCGGCACCCACATCGACTCCACGACCTCGGCGGCCAAGGAGTACTTCGCGGCCAACCCCGGCAAGGAGATCGCGATCAGCACCCCGTCCAGCGGACAGGTGCTGCGCTTCCCGATCCAGACCGACGCCTTCGCCAAGGGCGACGACTTCCACACCAAGATCTCCGAGTACGGCGCCGAGTTCGCGACCCGCGCGGCGGAGTCCGACGACCACGCCGAGGCGCTGAACAGCCCCTGGTTCCTGGCGGTGAGCGAGAAGGTGGTCGCCATCTCGCAGGGCCGCAGCTACTTCCTGTGGGAGATCAAGCCCTCGTTCGCGGCCCGCAAGCTGCAGAAGTTCGTGGTCCGCACGCCCGCCGGCATCGGCCTGGGCTCCCCGGAGACCATGCAGTTGGCGATCCAGGAGGCGGGGCTGGCGCGGATCGTGGCCGCCTCGGCGGCCGGCGCGGTCGGCAAGGTCGTGGGCCGCAAGGGCCTGTTCTACCAGCTGGCCGGCCCCGCGGTGCGGGCCATCGACGGGCCGACGCAGTACTCGCTGTACCCGTCGAACGTCTCGGCGAAGCTCGCGCCGGCCGACCCGGGGAAGGCGGCCTCGGAGCTGGCCGACCGGCTGCGCAAGGCGCTGCCGAAGCAGGCTGCTGACACGTTCCAGGGCGTGGCCATCATCGACGCCAACGACCTGGGGTGCAACATCCTGGGGCAGGCCACCACGGTCGCCGAGGAGAAGATCGCGGAGATCTTCAAGGACAACCCGCTGGGGCAGGGGGCGCAGCGGACGCCGCTGGCTGTGGTGGTGCTGCCCAAGCAGAAGTAGCAGAGGTAGCGGAAGTAGCGGAAGCAGCGGAAGCAGCAGCGGCGGCGGAAGCAGCGGAAGTCGCAGCGGGGGCAGAAGCAGCGGAAGCGGCAGAAGCGGCAGAAGTAGTCCGGTTCGAGAGCCGGCCGGCACCGACAGGCCCGGTTTCCTTGTCACGGCAAGGGTTCCGGGCCTTCGGCGTTCCACGATCTCGGTGGTGCTCCGAGCGTCAGCTGATCTCGTGGAAGGCGTGGTAGTGACTGTCAGCCCACTGGCGGGCTTCGTCGTGCGTGCGCTGCCCCGGAGAGCGCGTCGTGCAGACCTCGCACTGCGCGCGCCACGGCCAGCTGCCCCACGTGTGGACGATGGTCACGGGACCCTGCTCGTTGCCTTGACGCTCGCGTTCGACGGTGGCGTTCATCGTCACCCCTCCCTCGCGTCTCACCACCCATTTCACCAGGACGGGGCACACACACGCCATCGGATATACCCCTAGGGAGCGCGCCACGGGCCCGCCACACCGAGATGCTCTCCGTGAGGCTGGAGTAGACGGCCCGGGCGCGGCTAATCTACGGCTCGTGACTATCGAAGACGACGACGACCTCGCCTTGCCCGCGGCGCTGGCCGCGATAGCCGCGATCGGCTTCCCCCTGGAAGCCGACGAGGACGAGCAGGGCGACGACGAGCGCGACGAGCGCGACGAGGACGAAGCCCCCGAGCACCCCCCGGTGGACTTCGAACCCTTCGAGGAGTTCCTGGACTCCGAGGACACCGCCGACTGGTTCCAGGGCTGGACCGGCAACCCGGAAGCCGACGCCGACCAGTTCCGCGTCTTCGGCCAGACCGCCGACGGCGGCTACGCGGCCTTCTGGCTGGTCCGCGAGGACGCACCGCTGGCGGAGCAGCCGATCGTGTTTCTGGGCTCGGAGGGCGAGACGGGCGTGGTCGCCTGCGACCTGCCGTCGTTCCTGTGGCTGGTGGCTGACGGCTCGGGGCCGTATGAGGCTGTGGAGCACCCGACTCGCCGCTCCAACCCGCATCCGGAGTTCACGGCGATCGCTGAGAAGCACGCTGGGACGGAGCGGATGACGGCGCGTGAGGTGGTTGCGGCGGCTCGGGATGAGTTCCCGGATTTTGAGGACACTATGGTGGAGCTTTCGCGGTGAGGGGTTGAGGCGCTGAGGGTTGAGGGCTGAGGGCTGAGGGCTGAGGCGCTGGGCGGTGGCCGGGGGACGGGGTACTGCGGCGGCGAGGTCACGGTGGTGAGGGCGGCGTCGTTGCCGACTTACTGTGGCCTGGTTGCTGGTTGCTGGTTGCTGGTTGCTGGTTGCTGTCGCTGGTCGCTGGTCGCTGGTTGCCGGCCGCCGGTCGTCGTTGCTGGTTGCTGGCTCCTGGTCACCGATCACCGGTCGTGCCGATCGCCCGAGCCGTGTTACCTGAGCCGTGTTGCCCGAACCGCGATGCGAGTCGGTGTCGGTGTCGGTGTCGGTGTCGGTGGCGCGCGCTATATCTATGTACAAGGGGCGTTAATTCCCTAACAAAATGCCGCCACGCCCGACTCGCACACCGGGTTGCGCTGGCGGCTGGCGGTTTTCGTGTTCACAACCGCGCGTCGGTCCGAGTCACTGCGCATGTCGTAGGCGGCAATCGTTGGGCGTGGTGGGCGCCTTGAGGCCTCCGGCGGGCGCTCTACAGCGAGGGGGCGACCCGCGCGTCCGGCTGTTTGGCGGCGGCCCGCGACTGGTCGGCTTCCTTCACGCTGTTGCCTGCGTTGCGCTGCTTGGTGGCGGTGTTGCTTGTGGTCGCCAGGGTTCTGGGTCCCTCGCCGCGTCGTCGCCGTAGACGGAACCAGCCCGGTTTGGCGGAATCAAGCCGCATCGCTGTTGCTGTGGTCGCCCCTCGTCCGGCTTGACACCGCCAAACCGGGCAGGTTGGCAGAGCCCGCCGACGCGGCGAGGGACCCAGAACCAACACCCCGCATGGTCCGGTCGGACCGCGCCTCCCGCGTCGTCGCCTCAGTGCCCCGGTAGGACGCACACCGCGTCGATGCCCAGCACGTGGTTGAGTCGGCCGAAGGCCAGCCACGATCCCAGGCACATCGTCAGCTCCACCACCTCCGCCTGCGAATACGCCGCGAGCATCCGCTCCCAGAACTCCTCGTCCAACGCGTGGTGGTCCAGCGCGTAGCGCTCGGCGTACTCGGCGGCTAGCCGCGTCCGTTCGTCGAAGGCCTCGGTGGTGCGCCACTCGGCGACCGCTGCGGCGAAGCCGTTCTCGACCTTCGCGCCGTCGCGCTCGGTGCGCCAGTCCAGGCAGAACAGGCAACCGTTGATTTGGGCGATGCGTAGACGTGCCGCTTCGAACTCGCGGAGGCCCAATGTCGTGTGCTGGTACACCGCCATCGAGAACGCTGCTGCTGCGGGGCCGATGCCGGGTACCATCTCGCCCCAGACGTAGCCGATCGGTTGCTTGCCTTCCGGTATGTCGATGATCACTGAGTCCTGTCCTCCCAGATCCCGGCCGGCGGTGTTATCGGCACGTCCAGGGCGTCGTATACCCCCGGCTCGTGGCTGGCCAGCCACTCGATCGCGCCGACCAGTCGTCCGACGGCTGTGGCGTTGCCGCCCGCCGAGCGGTTTCCGCCCTCGTCCGCGGCTTCCAGTGTGACCTCGATCCGCGGCCGGCCCTCGATCAGCACGCGGTGTGCCCCGACGCCGTCTGGTGCCTGTGGCCACTGTGGTGCCACCGAGGCGTGGATGCGGGTCACGTGTTCGATCACGATCCGGGGCACGCCTCCGATCTCGCCGCGTACTTCGAAGCGCACTCCGCCTTGCGTGTTCGCCGCGAACTTGCCCATCGTCGCGGTCTCGACGTCTTCGGGCAGCGGTGCGCGCTCGACGTGCTCCGAGATGCCCGACAGCTGAGCGCCCAGTGCTCGCGCCATCAGTCGGAGCTGGCCGCCCCACACCATCGTGGGGACGCCCGGTGCGGTCATCGGCGGTTCGTAGTCCATCGGCTGGCCCATGCCGACCAGGTAGCGGACTGAGTCCTCCTGGTCGTACGTCGAGTAGTCGAAGATCTCCTGGCAGCGCACCGCCTCGATTCGGGTCCCCAGGCTGGTCATCATCAGTGGCAGTACGTCGTTGGCCCAGCCCGGGTCCACGCCCGAGGCGAACAGTGATCCGCCGCCCTCGGCGACCGCCGCGAGTACGCGTTCGCGCTGGTCGGGCGGGGCGCTGTGCGGGTCGTAGAACGCGTACAAAGCCGGTGTGACCACGATCGCGCCGCTTCGGATGGCGCGGACCACGTCGGCCAGCGCCTCCTCGGGTCGTACGTCGCCGGAGGCTGCGTACACCACGGCTTTCGCGTCGCGCAGTGCCGCCTCGACGTCGGACGTCGCCGCGACGCCGAGTGTGTGCTCCAGGCCTGCCAGCTCGCCGGCGTCGCGCCCGACCTTCGCCGGGTCGTGTACCAGTACCGCGTGCAACGCCAGGCCGGGGCGGGCGGCGACCGCTCGGATCGCCGCACGCCCGATGTTTCCGGTGCCCCACACCAGGGTGGGGATCAGTTCGTCCGCCATCGATCAGCTCAGCCGCCGTTCGCGATGATGTTCTCGATGTTCCGTTCGGCCAGTGCGGTGATGGTCACGAACGGGTTCACGCTCGTGTTGCCGGGGATCAGTGCGCCGTCCATCACGTACAGCCCCGGGTAGGCGGTGAGCCGGCCGTAGTTGTCCGTGGCCTGATTCAGTACCGCGCCGCCCAGAGGGTGGTACGTCAGCTCGTCCTGCCAGGTCTTGTACGTGCCGAACAGGTCCGTTCGGTAGATGGTGCCCTCGGTTGAGTTGATCTTGTCGAAGATGGTCTTGGCCATCGTGATCCCGTCCTGCTTCCAGGCCTGCTGCCAGCTCAGGTCCACCTTCTGCGTGGTGGGGTTCCAGGAGAACTGTGCGCGGTGCGGGTTGTTCGTGATCGACAGGTACAGCGAGGCCCAGGTCTCGATGCCGATCGGTAGCGGCGCCACCTCGGCGAACGCCCCGCCGGCGGTCCAGTTGTCGATGCCGCCGCAGGGGACTGTGGACTGGTTGGAGCCGGTGGGGTCCCAGATCTGGTTCGCCCGGCCGACCATGATGTTGCCGTTGTCGCCCCAGTTCTGGCCGACCTGGTCGTTCAGGTGCGGCAGCCGGCCGGTGTCGCGCATCTGGACCAGCAGTTTGCTGGTGCCCACGCTGCCGGCCGCGAAGACCACCTTGTCGGCGGTGACCTCCTTGGCGGTGACCACGTTCCCGGAGGTGTCCAGCTGGTTCATCAGCACCGTGTAGCCGCCGCCGGAGGCCGGGGACACCGAGGTCACCTTGTGCAGCGGCGTGATGTTGACCTTGCCGGTGGCCAGCGCCGCCGGGATGTACGTCTTCTGCAGGGACTTCTTGCCGTAGTTGTTGCCGTAGAGCAGTTCCTGGCCGAGCGCCGAGCGCGGGACGGTGCCGGCGTCCTCGGCCTGCATGTAGGTCCAGTCGTACACGTCCGGCACGAACTGGAACGGGAAGCCCGAGCGCCCGGCCTGCTTCTGCCCGACCCGCGCGAACTGGTACCACTGCGTGGTGTTGAACCAGCCGTTCGGGATGACCGCGGCGCCGAGCCCGGCGTTGGCGCGCGGGTAGTACACGTTGTACATCTCGGCGGGGTTCACCGACGGCAGGATGGCGCCGAAGTTCGACTGCTTCGGCGTCACCGCCATGCCGCCGTTCACCAGCGACCCGCCGCCGATCCCGCGGCCCTGGTAGACCGTGATCCCGGCGAAGTCCTCGGCGTCCAGGATCCCGGTGTAGTTCGGGATGCTGCGGTCGATCGGGATCCCGAGGAAGTACCCGACCGGCTGCTTGGTCTGCGTCCGCAGCCAGAACGACCGCTGGTCCGGACTGGTCAGGTTGCAGAAGATCTTCCCGTCCGAGCCCGGGGTGTTCCAGGCCATGCCCATCTCGATCATCTCCACCGCGACGCCGGCCTGGGCCAGCCGCAGCGCCGCGACCGAACCGCCGTATCCGGTGCCGATGATCAGGGCCTGGACGTGCGCCCCGTTGGAGATCGGGGCGCTGCGCGGCGCGGCGGCCGAGGCGCGCCCGGCCGAGAAGCCCCCCAACGCCGCCGCACCCAGAACCGTGCCTGTTCCCGCCAGGAATCCGCGCCGTGAAAGACCTCGGGCTCCTGGGTCTGGCCTTGATGTTGCGCTCATGTGACGCTCCTCACATGCTGCGGATTTTGAGAACTTGTTCTACTACCGCGAGCATGAGAAGTCACGAGCTACTGACAAGTAATATAACGGAGCATCAGATCAAAAACCGCAGGTAGATCGCTACTAATCGGTATGCGAGTCCTGAGACTCCGGGCCGCGCGGGGTTTGGCTCCGGTAGGTGAACCCGAGCTCATGCCCGAGCCCGAAGTAGTGCCGGAAGTTGTAGATCAGCGGGCTCCAGGCCGCCGGCTCGACGTGGTTCGTCCCCGGGATCACGATCGCCGGATCGGCGTGCACCCGGAGCACCTGCGCCTCGACGATGAGGAAGTCGTCGGTGACGTCCGGCAGCGCCCGCGCCACGGTGGCCTCGAACTGCAGGCCGCACTCGGCGACCCGCGGCGGATTGACAAGCTCGGACTCGACGGATGTGAACCCCGATAGACCGAACTTGTCAGGCTCGAACCGCATCCCCGGCGGCTTGCCCTCCGGCACCGGGAACCGGCCGGTCACCCCGGCCAGGCTCTCGATCCGCCGCCACAGATGCGGACCCGGGACGTTGATCACGATCTGCGGACGCCGCGCGAGGTTGTACGCGGTCTGGCCCTCGGTGCCCAGACCGAGCACGATCGTGTAGCCCAGCGCCCACGCCGAGGAGATCGGCGCCAGGTTCGCCGAGCCGTCGTCGTTCTCGGTCGACAACAGGACCACCGGGGTGCCGAAGTACAGGATCGACGGCTCGATCGTGACATGCGTGCTCTGCGTGACATGTGCGCTCTGCGTGCTCGCCCTGCTCGTTGCGCTGCTCATGGAGCGACCGTAGGCAGCGGACACTTCGGCGGCCGCCGAACTCCGGCCGGAGAATAATCGCTGCTATGAGCACCACAGGCAGCACCACAGGCCCCGTCGCCGCGAACCCCCTGCTGGCCGGCGCCGACCTGGCCGCGACGGCCCGCCTGCTCGCCGACGGCACCCGCGCCACCTTCTGCCTGGCCCTGCTCGACGGCCGCGCCTGGACCCCGACCGAGTTGGCCAGACACGTCGGCGTCGCGGCGTCCACCGCCACCGAGCACCTCAACGCCATGGTCGCCGGCGGCCTGCTTGCCGAGGAACGCCAAGGGCGGCACCGCTACGTGCGCCTGGCCGACCAGCAGGTCGCCGAGCTGATCGAGACCATGGCCGCCGCCGCACCCGTCCGCTCCGCACCGCCGCCGCGCACGCTGTCCGCCGACAGCCGGCGGCGCGCGCTGGCTCACGCGCGAACCTGCTACGACCACCTGGCCGGCCGAGTCGGGGTGGCCATCGCCGACGCGATGACCGAGCGGGCCCTGGTGGACTGGGAGCACGGCCTGCGGCTCACGCCGGGTGGCGAGCGCTGGCTCGCCGAGCTCGCCATCGAGGTCCCCGCAGCGGCCAAGCGCCCGGCGCTGCGGCCGTGCCTGGACTGGACCGAGCGCCGTCCGCACCTGGCCGGTGCCGTCGGCGCCGCGCTGTGCGGCCACGCTCTCGACAAGGGCTGGATCCGGCGGGTCGGCAGCACCCGCGCGGTGCTCGTCACGCCGGCCGGCCGCGAGGTGTTCTCCGACGCGCTGGGGCTGTCGGCCGAGCTGCTCACCCCGGCCGCCAACTGACTCAGTTCTCTGATTCGCAGCGCGATCGCCGCCGGCCGCCGGTCTATGCGGCATGACCATGGCGTTCGGCGCGCCGGTGCGCCAGCGAACGCCCGCCTCCCGCCCGGCAGACAACCGAATCAGAGCTCGAATAGCTTCACTCCTCGCGCGGCCCGGCCGCCGGTGGATCTGGTGGTCCGGCAGTGGGGATGGCGCCGCGCGGTTCCCATTCGGGTTCAGAAGGGGTGGATGATGTCAGCAGCCTCAATCAGTGTGCGAAGAGCGTTGGTGTTCCTCGGGATGCTCGCGCTCAGCTTCGCCGCGGTGGTGGTCGCGCCCGCGAGCCGGGCGCACGCCGCCGCCAACGTCGCGGTGCAGGTCGGCTACGCCGACAACCTGCGCGCGAATCCGGCGAACTTCCCGACGCCGTGGGCAGGCGCGCCGAACGTCACCTACGGCGGCTGCAGCGTCCCCGGCGGCTGCACGTTCGACGCCGGCGCGCTGCGGGTCATCAACAACACCGGGGTGAACGTCAACGTCGACTACATCAAGGTGAGCTTCGGCACCTGCGTGTTCGACATCTGGCGGCACAACGTCCCGCTCGGGCCGAGCGGGCAGTACATCGTCACCCAGACCATCAACTCCTTCAGCTCCGGCTGCACCTCCGACGGCTCCTTCGACACCTCGGACATCGGGCCCAACGGCGCGTCCTGGGCCGGGAACTGCAACCAGTCCGGCGTCGTCCCGCTGGTCACGGTGTCCATCGACGGCGTGGTCAGCAACTTCCCGGACACCGGCAAGATCCTGAACACCGGCGGCGTGGACGGTGCCACCTGCGGCATGGGCAACGAGTCCCAGCAGTGGGCCCCGGTCGGCAGCGTCTCGTGCCCGGGCTCGATCCTGAAGCTGGCGCCGAGCCAGCAGGAACTCGCGGTCGGATCCACCGCCTCGGTCACCGCGAACTACGTCAACAGCTGCGGCGACCCGCTCCAGGGCGCGCCGATCGCGTTCAAGGTCGCCAGTGGCCCGAACGCCGGGGTGAGCGGCACCGGCACCACGGACGCCGCGGGCAACGCGACGTTCAGCTATACCGGCACGGCTTCGGGCACTGACACCGTCGGCGCCTCGACGTCGAACCCGGCCGGCACCATCACCTCCAACAACGTCTCGGTCATCTGGGACGTCCTGCTCACCGGCGACGCCTACGGCCTGAAATCCTCCGGCCTGGTGGGCATCACGCCGACCCCCGAGGCCGGTCCGGTGGCCACCACCGGGGCCGGCAACAGCTCGCCGCCGTGTGTGGTGACCATCAGTGGCCTGATCAGCGCCGGCACGCTGTGCGCGAACGTCTCCACCGCGGTCGGCCCCAGCTCCTCCACGGCCAACGCCTCGGTGCAGCACGTCGGCATCGGCTTGCTGGGCCTGCCGGCGATCGCGATCGGTGCGGTCACGTCCACCTCGCACTCGCTCTGCGCCGGCAGCACCGGCGGCGCCACCATCGCCTCCATCACGGTCGGCGGCGTCGTGGTCCCGGTCAGCGTCACCCCGGGCCCGAACACCACGGTGAACATCCTGGGGATCAAGCTGATCCTGAACGAGCAGATCGCCACCAACACCGCCACCGACCATGTGCTCACGGTCAACGCGGTGCACGTGATCGTGCCCGGCCTGCTGGACACGATCGTGGCCTCCTCGACGAGCGACATCCACGGGTGTGTGTGAGCTCTGAGATGAGCCGGTAGACGAGTGAACGGCTCGGCCCGAGGTCCCGGGCCGAGCCGTTCATCGTGTCGGTGCGACGGAGCGCAGCGTCGTCACGCTGCTTCCGCGGTGTGCGAACCTCAGCCGGCGCAGGCGGTGCCCATCGCCGTGGCGTCGGTCTCCAGCCCGGAGATGTCCGGCGTCTTGCCGGAGCCCAGCGTGTTCGCGAAGCTGACGTAGTCGTCGCCGACCTTCTTGATCGCCGCGGCCGAGGCCGGGTTCTTCGACTGGCCGGCGTCGGCGTCCAGCTTGGTGCCGATGTTCTTGATGCCGGCGATCGCCCCCGCCGGGTTGCTGGCGGCGCCCGCGATCGCCTGGCTGCCGTTGGTCAGGTCCGTCAGGGCTGCCTGGCAGCCGGGGTCGCTGCCGCCGAGGCCGCCGACGGTGCCGCCCGAGGTGGTGCCGCCGGTGCTGGAGCTGTCCGAGGACGAGGAGCCGCCGCTGGAGCCCGAGGTGTCGGACGACGACGTGCCGCCGGTGGACGACCCCCCCGTCGACGACGAGCCGCCGGAGGCGGCGGTCTTGCTCGACCCCAGACCGCCGGCGAGCGGGTTCCCGCCGGTGGAACCGGTCGTGGTCCCGGACGAAGAGCAGCCCCCGAGCAGAATGACTGACGAGGCCACTGCCAAGCCGACGAGAGTCCGTACGCCACGCGTGGTGGACAT
Source organism: Catenulispora sp. GAS73 (assembly GCF_041262085.1). Lineage (NCBI taxonomy): Bacteria > Bacillati > Actinomycetota > Actinomycetes > Catenulisporales > Catenulisporaceae > Catenulispora > Catenulispora sp. GAS73. The sequence goes on along the minus strand of NZ_JBGCCM010000011.1, from coordinate 108,742 downwards.
GGTATTACCCCCATTGTTGTTGGACGTGCGAAGTGCTTCGCCACGCTACCGCAACGGGTTGACGGCGAGTGCACAGACCGGAGGGTCAACCCCGATAACCCGGTGCAAATGTGCACTGTCCGAGACTAAGGCGTGATGTCGATCGCTGAGACGATCTCCACTGCCCTCGCGACGGTCTCCGCCAACGTCCCCGTCACCGGCACGCCCAACCTACGCGCCAACCGGACCAGGTACCGGTTCCTTTCGGGATTCGGGCAGTCCGGTGGGCAGCCGAGCACCACGCGGCCGGTGCGCGCGACGAATCCGAACTCGACATTCGTGGTGAATCCCGGCAGCGTGCGCAGATCGCGCGGGATCCAGAACAGGATCGCCGAGGCACGGTCCAGACCCTCCCACTCCCACTCGATCTGGTCGTCGTACTCGGTCTCCGGCAGTCCGCCGGGATTCTCCGGCGCCAGGATGTGCAGCGTCGGCGGCGCGGTCCACGCGGCCTCCAGAGCCGCGATCGCCTGCGGACGCCAGGAGGTCACAGCCTCGGAGCGCGGAGTCGGACCGGCCAGGAAGACGCTCGGCCCGGACGGGATGGCCTCGCGGGCCCATACGACGGAAACGGTCACCCGGCCATCATCGCCGCCACGAGGCATCCGTGCGTTCTCCCCGAATCCACCATCGGCGATTACCTTGCCAGGGGAGGACGACATCTCAATTCTCTGATCTCTATCCGCCGGATCCGCGCCGATCCGGCGAAGACGGGAGCCCGCGCATGTCGTTGACCCGCCGCCGCCTGCTCACCACGGGCGCCGCCACCTCGGCCCTGTCCCTGCTGCCGGCCTCGCTCACCAAGGCGATGGCCGCCGCTGCCCCGGACAACCGGCTGCACTCCCTGGACCAGATCGAGCACGTCATGATCCTGATGCAGGAGAACCGCAGCTTCGACCACTACTTCGGCACGCTGTCCGGCGTGCGGGGGTTCGGCGACCGCGACGCGGTCCGCCTGCCCGACGGCCGTCCGGTGTTCTACCAGCCCGACACCGCCAACCCCGACGGCTACACCCTGCCGTTACGCATCGACACCACCAAGACCAGCGGCGCCAAGTACCCGAGCACCGACCACAGCTGGCACGGCCAGCACACCTCCTGGAACCACGGCGCGATGGACGGCTGGATGGCCGCGCACCGCCCGGCCGACGGCGGGCCCTGGTCCATGGGCTACCTGACGCGCGAGGACCTCCCGTTCCACTACGCGCTCGCCGACGCCTTCACCGTGTGCGACAACTACCACTGCTCGGCCTTCGGCCCCACGCACGCCAACCGGCTGTTCGCGGTCAGCGGCACCAACGACCCCGACGGCGTGGCCGGCGGCCCGGTGGTGAGCAACAGCAACCCGGCGCCGTTCCGCTGGACCACCTACGCCGAGCGACTGGAGGCCGCGGGCGTCAGCTGGCGCTACTACGTCGCCAACACGCAGGGCTCGGATCTGGGCTGGTTCCAGAACTTCCAGAACGCCCCGCACGACTCCTCTTTGTGGATCAACGGGATGCAGCCGCGGCCGCCGCAGGCGATCGCCGACGACATCGCCAACGGCGACCTGCCCGCCGTCAGCTGGCTGAACTCGCAGTACCTGCCCTCGATCGGGCAGCCGGAGGCCAGCGAGCACCCGCCGGCGCTGCCCGGGGCCGGCGCGCAGTACATCTGGGGCGTGCTGGACGCGCTCGGGCAGCACCCCGAGGTGTGGGCCAAGACCCTGCTGATCATCACCTACGACGAGAACGACGGCCTGTTCGACCACGTGCGGCCGCCGACCGCGCCGGCCGGGACGCCGGGGGAGTGGATCACCGTCGACCCGCTGCCGGCGGAGTGCCAGGGCATCGCCGGGCCCTCCGGGCTGGGCTTCCGGGTGCCGACGCTCGTGGTCTCGCCGTGGAGCGCCGGCGGCTACGTCTGCTCGGAGGTGTTCGACCACACCTCGACGCTGCGGCTGCTGGAGCGCCGGTTCGGCGTGCGGGAGACGAACATCAGCGCCTGGCGTCGTCGTACTGTCGGTGACTTGACCGGGACGTTGCGTATGCACGACCGGCCGCAGCGGCGGTTCCCGAAGCTCCCGGACGCCGCAGCGCTGTACCAGCAGGAACTGAACGAGGTGGCGACGCTGCCGGCGCCGGTTCCGCCGACGGTGCAGAGCATGCCGCGGCAGGAGCGCGGACATCGGCGGCATGTGGGCTGATTAGTCCGTTTTCGCACCCCTGGGAAGGTCCTGAGAAGAGCTCAGGGCCTTCCCGAATCCGTTTGTCCTGAATGTGATCCGCTCGCCACGCTTCGTGAGATCTGCGTCGGAAAGGCGCCAATTCCCTTACCGCCGGTGTGTCCCTTATCAACTGCATGTCATCGTTCTTGTGGTTTGCTCAGGCTTGTGCTTACCGTCTGGGGCATGCCCCGCCGCGAGCGGGGACCTCGCCGGCCGGCACGCCGCATTCCTGCCCCGGACCGCGAGAGTCATCTGTGCACCCGACCCCCGTGATCGGTGCAGGAGGCTGGCGCTCAGCGCCGGCCGGCGTGGCGGAGAGAGCTGACTGATCATGAGCAAGTCCCTGCTGTCCGGCCGCAAGAAGGCCGGGATCGTCGTGGCCTCCGTGGCCGGCGCCGCCGTCGTCCTGCCCGCCCTGATGGCCTCCACCGCCAGCGCCGCCAGCGTCTCCACCTGGGACCAGGTCGCCTCCTGCGAGAGCGGCGGCAACTGGTCGATCAACACCGGCAACGGCTACTACGGCGGCCTGCAGTTCTCGACCAGCTCCTGGCTCGGCGCCGGCGGCGGCAAGTACGCCCCGCGCGCCGACCTGGCCACCAAGGACCAGCAGATAGCCGTGGCCGAGAACCTGCTCGCCTCCCAGGGCCCCGGCGCCTGGCCGGTGTGCGGCCCGCGTGCCGGCCTGAGCGCCGGCGGCGCCGCGGCGGCCGTGAACCCGGGCAGCGGCTCGACCAGCTCCAGCAGCTCCAACACCACCCAGACCCAGACCCAGACGCAGCAGGCGCCGAAGCAGCAGACGCAGCCGCAGCAGCAGGACAAGCAGTCCTGGAACGCGCCGAAGCAGCAGAACACCCAGCCCGCCCCGGCCCAGAACGCGGCCCCGCAGGCCCAGCCGACCGGCGCGACCTACACCATCAAGAGCGGCGACACACTGTCGCAGATCGCTGTCACGAACCACGTGGCCGGCGGCTGGCAGAGCCTGTTCCAGCTGAACAAGGGGCAGATCTCGAACCCGAACCTGATCTTCCCCGGCCAGGTCATCAAGCTCTGAGAACGACGGCCCCGGTCTGCTCTGCGGGCCGGGGCCGCGCAATGTCTCAGGAGCATCAGTCAGGCGGCGCGCGCTGCCGAGAGCGCCTCCAGCGTCTGCTTGAGCGTCGTCTCAGCATCCTGCTTCGCGGAGTCCATCAGCAAATGCGGCTCCGGCCACGCCTCCCACAACCCCTGCATCCGCTGTACGTGCTCCCACGGCACCGTGGGCCGCCAACCGGGGATCCCGCGGTCCCGACCCTCGACCCGCGACCGGTGCGCCTCCGGATCCGAGCACACGCACTCCACCCCCACGAAGCGCGCCCCCAGACTCTCGGCCACCCGCCGGTAGCGTGCCCGCGCCTCGACTTCGTGTCCTGTCACGTCCAGCACCACGTCCAGCCCCAGCTGAAGCTGCCGCGCGAGCGCCCCGACCACCATCATCTCGGCCAGCGGCGTCTGGTTCTCCTGCGTGACCACCCGGAACGGCGTCAAGGCCCCGAGCTGCCAGTCCATGGAGAACACCGCCGCCCGCAACTCCCGCGCCAACCCCTCGGCCAACGTGCTCTTCCCGGTCCCCGGCACCCCCGCGACCAGAACCGTGACCGGCCTGGCCGCAGGGTCCAGGGGCGCCAGCTTCTCATAGGCCTGGAACGCAGGCTCGTAGTCGGTCATGGAACCGACCCTAGGCACGACAACATCCGGAACCCGCGCGCTTTCGCTGACGGCGAACGGCTCGCAGGAAGCGCGCATGTCGGTGCCGCCGCCTACCCTGGCCACATGACCGACGCGCGAAACAGCCGCGGAACCACGAAAGAGCGCTTCGCCGACCTGGCCGAAAGCTACCTCGGCGTCGAGGGCGTGACGTGCCCCGGCACCGAGCCCGGCGCGCGCGGCTTCGGCCGCGGCGGCCTGAAGGTCGGCGGCAAGCTCTTCGCGATGGTGAGTCAGGACCGGCTGGTCGTCAAGCTCCCGGCCGAGCGTGTGGACCAGCTGGTGGCCGGCGGTGACGGCGACCACTTCGACCCGCGCAAGAACGGCGTGGCCATGCGCGAGTGGTTCATCGTCGACCCGAGCAGCGACCTCGACTGGCACGCGCTGGCCGAAGAGGCGCGCGCCTACGTCGGCGCGCTGCGCTGACTCTGCTCCATCCCTGCCCTAGCCCTTCAACCGCCCCAACCGTTCCACGGCCTCAACCAGCACCTCGTCCTTCTTGCAGAACGCGAACCGCACCAAGCTGCGCGCCGCCTCGACGTCGTCGTAGAACACCTGGTTCGGAATCGCCACGACACCGCACCGTTCGGGCAGCTCGCGGCAGAACTCCATCCCGTTCTTCTCGCTCAGCCCGCTGATGTCCGTGGTGACGAAGTACGTCCCGTCCGGCACGAACACCTCGAAGCCGGCCGCGTTCAGGCCGTCGACCAGCAGGTCGCGCTTGCGCCGCAGGTCGGCGCGCAGCGTGGTGAAGTACTCGTCCGGCAGGGCCAGGGCGGTCGCGGCGGCGTATTGGAAGGGGCCGCTCGCGACGTACGTCAGGAACTGCTTCGCGCTGCGGACCGCGGAGACCAGCGCCGGCGGTGCCGTCACCCAGCCGACCTTCCAGCCGGTGAAGGAGAAGGTCTTGCCCGCCGAGCCGATCGTCACCGTGCGCTCGCGCATCCCGGGTAGTGTGGCCAGCGGGATGTGCTCCGGGCCGAACGTCAGGTGCTCGTACACCTCGTCGGTGACGACCAGCAGGTCGCGCTCGCACGCCAGAGCGGCGATCGCCTCGGATTCGGCGCGGGTCAGGACCGTGCCGGTCGGGTTGTGCGGGGTGTTCAGCAGTAGCAGGCGCGTGCGGTCGGTCACCGCGGCGCGCAGCGCGTCCAGGTCGGGGCGGAAGTGCGGGGGACGCAGCGTCACCGGGACGCGGACGCCGCCGGCCATCGCGATGCACGCCGTGTACGAGTCGTAGTACGGCTCGAACGCCACCACCTCGTCGCCCGGCTCCAGCAGCGCCAGCAGCGCCGCCGCGATGGCCTCGGTGGCGCCGGCGGTGACGAGCACCTCGGTGTCCGGGTCGAAGTCCAGGCCGTAGAAGCGCTTCTGGTGCTCGGCCACGGCCCTGCGCAGCTCCGGGATGCCGGGCCCGGGCGGGTACTGGTTGCCGTGCCCGGTCAGCACCGCCTCGGCCGCCGCGCGCTTGATCTCCTCGGGGCCGTCGGTGTCCGGGAAGCCCTGGCCGAGGTTGATCGAGCCGGTGGCGACCGCCAGCGCGGACATCTCGGCGAAGATCGTGGTGCCCATCGGGGCCAGACGGCTGTTGACGTAGGGCATGCGCATGACGCCATCCTGCCGTACCGGCTCCGCCGCGAGTGCGGCGTGGCATGTGACAGGCTTGGGTCATGGACTTGCGCATCTTCACCGAGCCCCAGCAGGGCGCGGACTACGACACCCTCCTCACCGTCGCCAAAGCCACCGAGGACCTGGGCTTCGACGCGTTCTTCCGCTCCGACCACTACCTGAAGATGGGCGACGTCACCGGCGCCCCCGGGCCCACCGACGCCTGGATCACGCTGGCCGGCCTGGCCCGCGAGACCAGCCGCATCAAGCTCGGCACCCTGGTCAGCCCGGCCACCTTCCGGCTGCCCGGCCCGCTGGCCATCACCGTCGCGCAGGTCGACGCCATGGCCGGCCCGGGCCGCGTGGAGCTGGGCCTGGGCACCGGCTGGTTCGACCAGGAGCACACCGCCTACGGCATCCCCTTCCCGGAGAAGCGCTTCGGCCTGCTGGAGGAGCAGCTGGAGATCATCACCGGGCTGTGGAACACCCCCGACGGCGCGACCTACAGCTTCAAGGGCGAGCACTACACCCTCGCCGACTCCCCGGCGCTGCCCAAGCCGGTCACCAAGCCGCACCCGCCGATCGTCATCGGCGGCGGCGGCCCGAAGCGCACCCCGCGCCTGGCCGCGCGCTACGCCGCCGAGTACAACACCTCGTTCCGGTCCTTCGAGGACAGCGAACGCCTGTTCGGCACCGTCCGCGACGCCGTCGCCGCCAACGGCCGCTCCCCGGAGTCGATGACGTACTCGGCCGCCCTGGTGGCCTGCGTCGGCCGCGACGAGGCCGAGTTCGCCCGCCGCGCCGCCGCGATCGGCCGCGAGCCCGCCGAGCTGCGCGAGAACGGCCTGGCCGGCACCCCGGCGGAGGTCGTGGACAAGCTCGGCCGCTACGCCGGCATCGGAACCCAGCGCGTCTACCTGCAGATCCTGGACCTGTCCGACCTGGACCACCTGGACCTCATCGCGAACGACGTGATGCGGCAGCTGTAAGCAGGACTCTGATGCCCAGCCCCCGCACCGACCTGAGCGCCGACTGCGCCGACTGCTTCGCGCTGTGCTGCGTGGGGCTGGCCTTCACGGCGTCCCGGGACTTCGCCGTCGACAAGTCCGCCGGGACGCCGTGCCCCAACCTCGCCGCCGACGACCGCTGCTCCATCCACACCGGACTGCGCGGCCGCGGCTTCAAGGGCTGCACCGTCTACGACTGCTTCGGCGCCGGCCAGAAGCTGTCGCAGCAGACCTTCGGCGGCGTGTCCTGGCGCGACGCCCCGCACACCGCCGCGCAGATGTTCGCCGCGCTCCCGGTGATGCGCCAGCTGCACGAGATGCTCTGGTACCTCACAGAAGCCGAGACCCTGGCCGCCGCCTCCGCGCTGCGCACCGAGATCAGCTGGTCCGCCGACGAGACCGAACGCCTCACCCGGCTGCCCGCCGACGAACTGCTGGCCCTGAACGTGGCAGCGCACCGCCAGGGTGTCAGCGAACTGCTCTCCGAAGTCAGCACCCTGATGCGAGCCGGCATCGGCACCGGCCGCAAGAAAGACCGGCGAGGAGCCGACCTGATCGGCGCCCGCCTGCTACAAGCGGACCTGCACGGCGCGGACCTGCGCGGCGCCTACCTCATCGGCGCCGACCTCTCCGGCGCCGACCTGCGGCGCGCGGACCTGATCGGCGCCGACTTCCGCGACGCGAACCTGGCCGGAGCCGACCTGACCGGCGCCATATTCCTGACCCAGACGCAGGTCAACGCAGCCCTCGGAGATCAGAAGACGAAGATCCCCGAAGGCCTGACCCGGCCCTCGCACTGGGAGTGATCGCCGGGACGGCGCTGAGACCGCCGGGATAAGTTGAATAGTCCGCAGTTTTCGACTCAGGCCCCGGACAACAAAGCCCCGAACAAAGGCCTCAATCGTTCGGCAGGCACGGCGTCATGCTGCCTCGGCTCACGATCGAAGGACTCGCCTCGGCCCGGCCGGTCGCCGACGAACCGAGCAGCACGGCGCCGGTGACGTCCGGATCGGCCTCGGCGCGCGCGGTCGGAGTCGTGAGTATGCGGTCGCGGTCGATCGGTGTAGACATAGCGTCACATTATCCAATCAAAGTGTACTTACAGGACAAGATCAAGGTTGCGCGCCGCACCTAAAGATCGTCGCCGAGCGTGATCGGTTGTCTGCGCGATCACCGGTCTCCGGAACCGGTACCGCGCTTCGGCGTTGAGCGAATTTGAGGTCCGTGGCGCTCTTCCGCCACACCCGGGCCGACCAGGCAAGTGCCCTGCTTCACAAGGTCTGTGGGGGCATCGACGAGGCGGTATCCGTAGCACGGGCGCCCGGCCGGTGGCGAGGCGGTCCGGACGTTGCCGTTTCGTGACGTGTTCATGGCGGATTCGTGTCCGCCAGCTCATAGCGATCATGGTCGAAACCCGAATAGGTTTTGCGCGTCAACATATCGGCGGCGCCTCCCGGGGGTAGGCGACGTGCGGAACCAGAAAGGGGCAAGCTCCCATGCGTAAGGCGATACTCGCTATCACCGCACTCGGCGCCGCGGTTGCGTTGAGCGCAGCTGGATGCAGTAGCACGAAGAGCAGCGGCAGCTCGACCACCGGCGGCAGCAGCTCGACCAGCTCCGCCGCGGGCAGCAGCAGCACCGGCGGCACGCCGCACTACACGAACAACAAGGTCGGCGTCCTGCTCCCGGACACCAACTCCTCGCCGCGGTGGGTCAACTCCGACCCCAACGAGCTCAAGACCCAGTGCGACAGCCTGGGCCTGGTCTGCGACATCCAGAACGCGAACGGTTCGGCCACGACGCAGACGACGCAGGCGCAGTCGATGCTCAACGAGGGCGTCGGCGTCCTGATGATCGTCAACCTGGACTCCGGCTCGGCCAAGGCGATCGAGGCCCAGGCTCAGGCCAAGGGCGTCGTCACGATCGACTACGACCGCCTCACCCTCGGCGGCAGCGCGCAGTACTACGTGTCCTTCGACAACACGGCGGTCGGCACCCTGCAGGGCAACGCCCTGGTGAAGTGCCCGCAGGTGGCCGGCAAGAGCGCCGTGAAGTACGTCGAGGAGGACGGCGCCGCGACCGACAACAACGCGACGCTGTTCAAGCAGGGCTACGACGGCGTGCTGAGCAAGCAGGCGGGCTGGACCAAGGCCGGCGAGCAGTCCGGCAACTGGGACAACCCGGCCGGTACCGCGCAGTCGACCTTCCAGAAGCTGCTGCAGGGCGCGCCGGACCTGAACGCGGTCATGGTCGCCAACGACGAGATGGCCAACGCCGTCATCACCGTGCTCAAGCAGCAGGGCCTCAATGGCAAGGTGGCCGTCTCCGGCCAGGACGCGACCGCGACCGGTCTGCAGAACATCCTGACCGGCGACCAGTGCTTCACGATCTACAAGCCGGTCAAGGGCGAGGCCGACGTGGCCGTCAAGCTGGCCAGCCAGATCCTGTCCGGCCAGAAGCCGACCGCCCCGGCCACGGTCCACGACGGGACCGGCAACCGTGACGTCCCGTCCTACCTGGCCACCCCGGTCGTGGTGGACAAGACCAACATCACCCTGCCGTTCACCGACGGCTACCAGAAGGCCTCCGACGTCTGCACCGGCGACTTCGCCGCGAAGTGCACGGCGGCCGGCATCAAGTAACCCCGCTCGACCCGCGGCGGTGCGCATCGGGTTCCCACTTTCCGATGCCGCCGCCGCTGGTCTGCGAGTGCTCCGCGCGGGAGCGTCCAATCCCCCTGCGAAGCCCACGGAGCGACCCGCGGCCGAGAAGTCGAAGGGTCGCTCAAGGCAAGACCGTTCGGGCTCGACCGCTCTGGCTCGACCGTTCGATTGCTGGGCGTCATGAGTTGAGAGAGGTGTGAGGTGACGGAAACAACCACGTCCACGACACCCCGGACGGCAGGATCGGGCGAGCCGATCCTCAAGTTGCGGGCAGTCAACAAATCCTTCGGGCCGGTGCACGTCCTGCAGGACGTCGAGTTCGAGGCGCACGCCGGCGAGGTCACCGCCCTGGTCGGTGACAACGGCGCCGGCAAGTCCACGCTGGTGAAGTGCATCGGTGGCACCTACGCCATCGACAGCGGCGAGTACCTGTTCGAGGGCCAGCCGGTGAAGGTGCACGACCCCCGCGACGCCGCCGCGCTCGGCATCGAGATCGTCTACCAGGACCTCGCGCTGTGCGAGAACCTGGACATCGTCGGCAACATGTTCCTGGGCCGCGAGCGCGTCTCGGGCTGGAAGACGCTCGACGAGAACACCATGGAGCGCCTGGCCGGCGAGACGCTGGCCGGCCTGTCGGTGCGCACCGTGAAGTCGTTGCGCCAGCAGGTCTCCAGCCTGTCCGGCGGCCAGCGGCAGACCGTGGCGATCGCCAAGTCAGTGCTCTGGAACTCCAAGGTCGTCATCCTCGACGAGCCGACCGCCGCCCTGGGCGTGGCCCAGACCGAGCAGGTCCTGGAACTCGTCCGGCGCCTGGCCGACCGCGGCCACGCGGTCATCCTGATCTCCCACAACATGCGCGACGTGCTTGAGGTCTCCGACCGGATCGCGGCGCTGTACCTGGGCCGGATGGCCGCGCAGGTCAAGCGCTCGGACGTGACCCAGACCCAGATCGTCGAGCTGATCACCGCCGGCCGCTCCGGGGACCTGGGCCTGCAGCCCGGCACCAACGGCAACGGCAACGGCAACGGGCACGACGCCCCGGCCGCACCGGTCTCCCCGACCGCCGGCCTCGACGCCGCCGGCGGGACCGGCATCTCCGACGCGCTCAGCGCAGCCGACGCGAACACCGAATCCGACGGGAAGGGGGCGGCCTCGTGAGCAGCCAGCCTGTCACCGAGAACTCCACCACCCCGGCCACCGGCGCCGCCGACGACGCGGCCCCCGCGCCCGGCGCGGCCGGCACCCTGCTGGCCTACGGCCGCAACCGCATCGAGCGGGCCCGCGGCGGCGAGCTGGGCTCCATGCCCGCCGTGGCCGGCCTGGTCGTCCTGGTCATCTTCTTCGCGATCGTGCAGAACGGCTTCCTGTCGCTGTACAACATCGCCAACCTGGTCACCCAGGCCGCACCGATCATCGTGCTGGCCATGGGCCTGGTCTTCGTCCTGCTGCTGGGCGAGATCGACCTGAGCGCGGGCACCGCCTCCGGCGTGTGCGCGGCGCTGATGGCGGTCATGATCGTGCGGCACAACGTGGCGTGGTACTGGTCCGTGCTGGCCGCGATCATCGTCGGCGCGGTCCTGGGCTTCGCGATCGGCTGGCTGCGCGCCAAGGCCCGCATCCCCTCCTTCGTCGTCACCCTGGCCGCGTTCCTGTCCTTCCAGGGCATCGTGCTGATGCAGGTCGGCAAGGCCGGCTCGATCTCGCTGCCGGACCAGGCCGCCAAGCCGATCATCACGCTTGAGGGCTACAACAACAACCTGATGCCGCTGTGGCTGGGCTGGGTCATGCTGGCCGTGGTGGCCGGCGGCTACGCGCTGGTGAAGCTGCGCATCGCGGTGAGCAAGCGCTCCGCGGGCCTGGAAGCCGAGCCCGCGCTGGTGACGTTCTTCAAGACCGTGCTGATGCTGATCCTCGGCGCGATCTTCGTCTACCTGCTCGGCGAGAACCGCGCGATCCAGCAGAACGCGTTCTTCAACAACCTGAAGATCGAGGGCATCCCCTGGGTGGTGCTGCTGCTGATCGTCCTCACCGTGGGCCTGACCTTCCTGCTCGGCCGCACCCGCTACGGCCGGCACGTCTACGCCGTCGGCGGCAACGACGAGGCCTCGCGCCGGGCCGGTATCCGGGTCGACCGGATCCGCATCTCGGTGTTCGTGATCTGCTCCACGCTGGCCGCGGTGGCCGGTGTCGTGCAGGCCTCCCAGCTGGAGTCGGTGGCCTCGAACTTCGGCGCCGGCAACACCCTGCTGCTGGCCGTCGGCGCGGCCGTGATCGGCGGCACCAGCCTGTTCGGCGGGCGCGGCCGCATCATGGACGCGGTCTGGGGCGGCCTGGTCGTGGCCGTCATCCAGAACGGCATGGGCGACCTGATCAAGGGGGCGAACAGCCAGGCCTGGCAGTGGATCGTGACCGGCCTGGTGCTGCTCCTCGCGGCCGGCTTCGACGCGGCCTCCCGCCGGGTCGGACGGGGCGACGCGCACTGACCGGATGATTCGGCCGGTCTCGGCCATAATGTCCGAGACCGGCCGATACCGGCCGACACGCGGGGAAACGCGCAGCGAGGAGAGAACCATGAGGGCCCGCAAGGGGTTCACCTACGGTGTGACCCAGGAGGAGCTGCGCCGGCACAACCTGTCCACTCTCCTGCGCTACGTCCACGAACACGGACCCACCTCGCGGGCCGTGCTCACCGCCAGCATGAACCTCAACCGCTCCACGATCGGCGCGCTCACCGCCGACCTGTCCTCGGCCGGCCTGGTCGAGGAGGAACTCCCCGGACAGCACCTCGGCGCCGGCCGGCCCTCGCTGGTCGTCGTCCCGCGCGCGGCCCACGTCTACGCGCTCGCCTACATGATCGGCGTCGACTTCGTCGTCGCGGCCCGCGTCGGCCTCGGCGGCCAGGTCCTGGACCGCCGCGAGCTCTACCGCCCGCGCGGCGACTACGACCTCGAAGACGTCATGGGGCACCTCGAACGCTTCACCGGCGAACTGCTCTCCGCCGACGACATCCCGCCGGGCGCGCTGTGCGCCGGAGTCGGCGCCGCCGTCCCGGCCGCCGTCCGCTCCGCCGACGGCATGCTGCGCTTCGTCCCCAACATGAACTGGGACGACTGGGGCGACGCACCCCTCGGCGACATCCTGCACCGCCGCCTCATGGAGACTTTCGGCATCGCCGCCCCCGTCGCCGTCGGCAACGACGCCGACCTCGGCGCCCTGGCCGAACGCACCCGCGGCGCCGCAGTGGGCTGCGACGACGTGGTCTACCTGGTCGGCGAGGTCGGCGTCGGCGCCGGCGTGATCGCCGGCGGCGAAGCCATGTCCGGCCACGACGGCTACGCCGGCGAAGTCGGCCACATGGTCGTCAACCCCTCCGGCCGGCTGTGCCGCTGCGGCGCGCGCGGCTGCTGGGAGACCGAGATCGGCGAACCGGCGATCCTGGCCGCCGCCGGCCACGCCGACGGGCGGCGCGCGACAGTCGCCGAACTCGTCGCCGAGGCGACCGCGGGCGACGAGAAGGCAGTCCGCGCGCTGGAGCACATCGGCAGCTGGATCGCGCTGGGCGTGGCGAACATCGTGACGGTGTTCAACCCCAGCATGGTGATCTTCGGCGGCCTGTTCGACGACGTGTTCCCGGCGGTGCAGGGGCAGATCCGCACGAACCTGTTGTCCGGGAGCTTGGGCGTGGTCCGCGAAGGCGTGCGTCTGGTGACGCCGGGGCTCGGTGCGGACTCGACGTTGATCGGCGCGGCGGAGAAGGCGTTCGAGCCGCTGCTGGCCGATCCGCTGGGTTTCCTGCAGCAGACCGCTCGCAACAGCGCTGTGGCGGGCTGACACTTCGCTTTCAGCTATGACCGCCATGCCCGAACAGCCATTCCACGCCCCATGATCGCCCGCCTAGCCTGAGGGCCATGACAGCCAATCCCGTCGGCCCTCTCGTTCTGCTCAACCCCGGTCCGGCGTGCACGTCCGACCGCGTCCGCGCCGCTCTGGGCCGCGGCGACTGGTGCCACCGCGAGCCGGAATTCTCCGAGCTGCTGGACTCGATCCGCTCCGGGCTGACCCGGGTGCTGAACATCGCCGACACGCACGAGGCGATCGTCGTCACCGGCTCCGGCACCTCCGCGATGGAGATGGCCGTGATCAGCGCCGTGCGGGCCGGGCGCTCGATCCTGGTGGTGCGCAACGGCGTCTACGGCGACCGGCTCGCGCGGATCGCCGAGGTCAACGGGATCACCGTGCACTCGGTGGCGGGGGAGTGGACCGAGCCGGCCGATCCGCGGGCCGTGCGGGCCGCGCTGGCCGGGCACCCGGACGTGGACGCCGTCGCGGTCGTCCAGCACGAGACCACCACCGGCATGATCAACCCGGTCGGCGCCATCGGCCGGGTCGCCCGCGAAGCCGGGGTGCTGATGGTCGTCGACGCGATCAGCGCCACCGCGATCGAGGACGAGGGCCACGAGGACCTGTCCGCCGACATCATCTGCGGCACCGCCAACAAGGGCCTGCACGGCCTGCCCGGCATCTCCTTCATCCTGTGCTCCCACAAGGGAATCGAGCGCCTCCAGGAAGTACCGGTGCGCTCGCTCTACCTCAACGCGAACACCTACCTCACTGGCCAGCGCAAGGGCGACGTCCCCTTCACCCCGGCCGTGCAGGTGTGCTTCGCCCTCGACGAGGCCATCAAGGAGTTGGAGGAACGCGGCGGCGTCACGGCGCGGGTCGCGGACTACAAGGCGCGCGCCGAACTCGTCCGCGCCGGATTCGAGCGGCTGGGCCTGGAAATCCTGATCCCCGCCGAGCACCGCTCCAACTCGATCTCGATGGTCTACCTGCCGGAGGGCATCACCTACGCCGAACTGCACGACGCGCTCAAGGACGAGGGTTTCGTCATCTACGCAGGCCAAGGCGATCTGGCGAAGACCTTCTTCCGGGTGTCCACTATGGGGGAGCTCCCGCTGGCGACGCTGGAGCGGTTCCTGGCCGCGCTGGAAACGTCCATCGCCAAGATCCGCGCCGGTCGCTGAACGGAGGCCCGTTGTTAACCCGGGGGAATAGGCTGGCGGACACGGGGCACGAGGCGTGGGAAGTGGACCTACCGTGACGCAGCTGAACCTGCACCGCCTGTCGATCTTCATGACCGTGGTCGAGACCGGCGGCTTCTCAGCGGCCGCGCAGAAGCTCTACATGAGCCAGCCCTCGGTCTCCAACCACGTCCGCAACCTCGAACAGTCCCTGCAGACCACCCTCATCGACCGCTCCGGACCCCGCATCCGCCCCACCGCCGAGGGCGAGGTCCTCGTCGAGTACGCACGCCGGGTGTTCCTGCTCACCGAGGAGGCGGTCGCGGCCATCCGCGAGGTCTCCGGCGTCCAGACCGGCCGCCTGGAAGTCGGCGGCACCACCACCGTCGGCACCTACCTGCTGCCGCGCCTGCTCGCGCGCTTCCGCGACCGGCACAACAACATCGAGTGCGACATCGTCGTCGGCAACAACGGCCAGATCGTCAAACGCCTCCTGGACGGCGAACTCGGCCTGGCCATCGTCGCCGGCCAACCCGGCGCCCACCAGCTGAAAACCGAGACGGTCCTGGACGAACGCCTGCTCCTGGTCGCCACCCCCGGCCACCACCTGACCCGAACACCGGGCCACGTCACCCCGCCCCAACTGGCCGGCGAACGCTTCCTCCTGCGCGAACCCGGCTCCCAAACCCGCGACCTGCAGGAAGCCGCCCTGATCGGCTGGGACCTCGACGACATGGCCAAGGCCGACATGTGGGGCCCGGAGACCATCAAGCAGTCAGTCGCCGCAGGCCTGGGCATATCCCTGATCTCCGAGCACGCCATCGACGCCGAAGTCCGCGACGGCCGCCTGGTCGTCCTGGACGTCGACCCGCCGCTACGCTCCCGGCCCGTGGTCGTCGCCTACCGCCGCGACAGGCTGCTGTCCCCAGCCGAGCGCGCCTTCCTGGGGCTGGTGCGGGGACTGCGGACGTGGCCGGCGGAATCGGCGGAACCGGCCGGGTGAGGCCTTCGCGGCGCGCGTCGCCGCAGGCATCGCAGTGCGCTTCCGCCCGACCGGCTCGTCCCGACTCTTCAGACAAGGTCCCCAAACACTAGGCGCGCGGGCTCCCCGACGGACGATGACCACGATCATGCCCATCATCGGTATGGTAACCATCTGATCGTCAGTCGCAGAACGGGATGGGGGCCGATGACGATGCAGACGCTTGGTGCCGGGGACCCGCACCGGATCGGACCGTACGTCCTGACCGGTCGGCTGGGAGCCGGCGGCATGGGCAGTGTCTACCTGGGGTGGGACCCGGCGGGCCGGCCGGCCGCGGTGAAGGTGGTCCGCAACGACTTCCTGCAGGACCCCGACTTCCGGGCGCGCTTCCGGCGCGAGATCTCCTCGGCGCGGCGGGTCAGCGGGCCCTGGATCTCGCGGGTGCTGGACGCCGATCCGGACGCCGAGTCGCCGTGGCTGGCCACCGAATACGTGGCCGGTCCCACGCTGGACGCCGCGGTCACCCGCTTCGGGCCGCTGCCCACCGAGACCGTCGCGGTGCTAGCGCAGTGCCTGGGTCAGGCGCTGGCGGCCGTGCACGCGGCCGGCGTGGTGCACCGGGACATCAAGCCGAACAACATCCTGCTGGCCGCCGACGGCCCGCGCATCATCGACTTCGGCATCGCCCGCGCGACCGACGACACCAAGCTCACCGCCACCCACGCCGGCGTGCTCGGCGTGGCCGGCTTCATCGCGCCGGAGCGTATTGAGCGGCAGGCCATGCTGCCCGCGGGCGACGTCTTCGCCGGCGGCGTGGTGCTGGCCTTCGCGGCCACCGGCAAGCTGGCCTTCGGCAGCGGCGAGCCGGTCACCGTCGCCTACCGGGTGGTGCACGGCGAGCCGGACCTCGGCGACCTGCCCGAGCAGCTGCGGCCGCTGGTCGCGCAGTGCCTGGCCAAGGACCCCGAGCAACGGCCCGACGCCATGCGGATGGCGGCCGAGGCCGAACAACTGCGCGGCGCCAGCGACTGGCCAGGCGTGCCGGTGACCACGACCGACTTCTCCGGCGGCGGCCTCACCGGCGACACGCTGGAGCTGGCTACGACCTGGCTGCCCGAGCCACTGGCCATGCACACTGTGCGCGACTACGACCTGACGGCGGCGCACGCGGCGGCCGAGACCGCGCGCCTGGACCTGCGGCAGGACTCGTGGCAGAACCCCCGTCCCCCGGGCTCCGGCGGAATGGCCGGCGCCGGCGGCGTCGCCGGGTTCGGCGCCGACTTCGGTCCCGGCAACGAGGCGGGAGGCCTGACCGGCAGCGCGCTGAACGCCGCGGGGTTCGGCGACATGTCCGGCCGCGCGCGCTCCGGCGGCCCGAACGGCCTGAACGGCCCGGGCGGCTCTGGCGGTCCGAACGGTCCCTACGGTCCCCACGGCGCGCGCGGCACCGGCTCGCAGCGCCCCGGCGACACCGAGCAACTCCCGCCGGGCCGCAAAAAGCCGGTCGCCCTCATCGTCGGCGCGTCCGTGGCCGCGGTCGCGCTGATCGCCGGGGGAGTGGCGATGGCGTTCGGCGGCGGCAAATCGGACACCACCGCGTTGCAGGGCAGCGCCTCGACCCAGGGCGCCGCGCAGAGTTCGGCGGCCAAGGACGGCGGCGACCTGTCCGGCGGCAGCACCAAGGCCGGCGACCCGCTGTCGGGCTCCACCAGCATCCCGGCCTCGGGAAGCAGCACCTCCTCGGCGGCCGCTCCGACCGGCCAGGCCCAGAACACCTCGACCGGCGGCCAGGCCCAGCCCTCCTCGGCGGGGCACTCCTCCGCAGCCGGCGCGCCGAGCGCCCCCGCCTCGCACAGCACCACCCAGCAGGCCCCGCCACCGTCCACCTCGAAGGCGCCCGCCCCGCCGCCCTCGACGCAGCAGGCCCCCGCGCCGGCGCCGGTCCCGTGCGGCGGCACCGCGTCGACGCCTCAGGGCACTGGGATCAACTGCCCCTTCGATACAGCCGGCAACGGTTACAGCGGCGGCTCCCCCGTCCTGGACAGCGGCGGCGGCAACGTCGGCTACCTGCCGCAGGGCACGAACTGGGTGATCTGCCAGGCCCAGGGCCGGACCGAGACCCAGAGCGGCGGGCAGTACTTCAACAACTGGTGGGCCTGGACCGAGGCCAACAACCAGCACTGGGGCTGGGTCAACGCCGTCGACGGTCACGGCGGCGCCAACAACGGCGCGTTCGGCGGCGTCCCGATGTGCAACGGCTCCAAGGGCGCGCCGCCACAGTAGGACACGGGCTGGACGCGGGCTAGACGGAATCCTTACGTCGTGTGAGTACCGTCATCACCATGAGTGATCGGAGATCTCGGACGACGCGCTGGGGCGCGGTACTGGCGGCAGGCCTGCTCGCCGGCGCCTGCACCACCGGTTCCTCAAAACCTCACGGCGGCGCGACCTCGACGTCGACCTCGACGTCACCGTCGGGCTCAGGCTCGCCGCTGCCCGCCGGCGTGACCGCGCTGCCCGCAGGCTTGGGCCCCGGCGCACCGGCCGGCGCCGACAAGATCCAGCACATCGTCGTGATCATGCAGGAGAACAGGAGCTATGACTCCTACTTCGGCACGTATCCCGGCGGAGACGGCATCCCCGCCGGAGCCTGCGTCCCCGACGCCGCCACCAACAAGTGCGACCCGCCGTTCCACGACGGCAACGTCGTCAACAAAGGCGGCCCGCACAGCCAGAACAACGCCACCGCCGACATCGACGGCGGCAAGATGGACGGCTTCATCGGCCAGGTCGCCACCGGCGCCGTGGTGCAGAAGACGCCGTGCACGAACCCTGACAACCCCACCTGCGTCCCGGTCGGCGAACCGGACGTCATGGGCTGGCACGACGCCCGCGAGATCCCCAACTACTGGTCCTACGCGCAGCATTTCACCTTGCAGGACCACATGTTCGAGCCGAACGCCTCCTGGTCGCTGCCAGCGCACCTGTTCCTGGTCTCCGAGTGGTCGGCGCACTGCACCAAGGCCAACGACCCGAGCAGTTGTACCAACGCTCTGCAGAACCCGGGCATGAAGAACTACGCCTGGACCGACCTGACGTATCTGATGTACCGCGCGGGAATCAGCTGGGGCTACTACCTCGTCAGCGGCAGCGAGCCGGACTGCGAGGACGACGCAGCGACGTGCGCGCCGGTGAAGCAGGACGCGAAGACGCCCGGCATCTGGAACCCGCTCCCGGAGTTCTCCACGGTGAAGGACGACGGCCAGGTCGGCAACATCCAGTCGGTCGACAACTTCGTCACCGCCGCCACCAAGGGCACGCTGCCGCAGGTCTCCTGGGTCGTGCCGTCGCAGCAGGTCAGCGAACACCCGCCGGCCTCCGTCGCCGACGGCCAGGCCTACGTCACCAACCTGGTGAACGCGGTCATGAAGGGCCCGGACTGGAGCTCCACGGCGATCTTCCTGTCCTGGGACGACTGGGGCGGCTTCTACGACCACGTGGCCCCGCCGACCGTGGACGGCAACGGCTACGGGCTGCGCGTCCCCGGCATCGTCATCAGCCCCTACGCCAAGCAGGGGACGATCGACCATCAGACGCTCAGCTTCGACGCGTACGACAAGCTGATCGAGGACCGTTTCCTGAAGGGCCAGCGCCTGGACCCGGCCACCGACGGCCGCCCCGATCCGCGCCCGGACGTGCGAGAGGACGCCTCCCAGCTCGGCGACCTGTGGAAGGACTTCGACTTCAGCCAGCCGCCGGCCGCCTCGCTCGTGCTCTCCGAGCATCCGCCGCCGGGACCGGCGAGCCGGTAGCTGCCAACCGCCGGTCGCCAGCCCGTAGCAGGCTGCGGCGTGCCGTTCCGGACGGTGCCCCGTCCGATCGGCGAGCCGAAAAGGCCGCTCAGCCGTTCTTGTGGTGGAGTGATCGGGGAAACCCCGTACCGGAACCCGACACCCCTACCACCCACACCACCGACAGTGAGGACCGCCGATCATGGCGCGATTCAAAGTGGGCGTGCAGCTGCGCCCCCAGCACACCGACATCACAGCTCTGCGCGAGGCGTGGCAGCGTGCGGACGAGCTCGGTGTCGACTCGATCTGGACCTGGGACCACTTCTACCCGCTCAGCGGCGACCCGGAAGGCACCCACTTCGAGGGCTCCAGCCTGCTCGCCGCGATGGCCGTGACCACCACGCGGGCCCGGTTCGGGATGCTCGTGTACTGCAACAGCTACCGCAATCCGGAGCTGCTGGCGGACATGGCCCGGACCGTCGACCAGCTCTCCGGCGGCCGGCACGTGCTCGGTATCGGCGCCGGTTGGTTCGAGCGGGACTACACCGAGTACGGCTACGAGTTCGGCACGGCGCCGGAGCGGCTTCGGGCGCTGGGCGCGGCGCTGCCGCGGATCAAGGAGCGGCTGGGCAAGCTCAAGCCGGCCGACCCGGACCTGCCGATCCTGATCGGCGGCGGCGGCGAGAAGGTCACGCTGCGCCTGGTCGCGCAGTACGCCGACCTGTGGAACACCTTCGGTCCGGTGGAGAACTTCCAGCACAAGAACCAGGTGCTCGACGAGTGGTGCGCGAAGCTCGGCCGCGATCCGAAGGCCGTGGAGCGCACCGTGATGATCGGCGACGACGAGATCGACAACTACCAGGCGTACCTGGACGCCGGCGCTGACCACATCATCCTCGGCGGGGACTATCCGTTCGCGCTGGACAACGTGCGGCGGCTCCTGGAGCACGCACAGGACTGAGGTCTCCCTGGGGGGAGACGTCAGGGGCCTGGTTCGCTGTGAACCAGGCCCCTGATCGTCTTCAGCTCATCGCGGTGTGATCCGGCAGCGGTGTACCGCTACGGGAGAGTCCACTTCTGAGCGTTGGTGGCGTTGCAGGTGTAGATCTGCAACTGCGTGCCGTCGGTCGTGCTGCTGTTCGGGTCGTCCAAGCACTTGCCGGACTGCGGGTTCAGCAACGAGCCGTTCGACGTCTGCTGCCAGACCTGGGACCCGGTGTTGTTGCAGTCATACAGCTGGATCAGCGTGCCGTTGGCGGTCCCGCCGTTGGTCACGTCCATGCACTTGCCCATGACACCCAGGCTGCCGTTGGAGTTGACGGTGAACTGCTGCGCGACCGAGCCGTTGCAGGTCCACAGCTGGATCTTGGTGCCGTTGGCGGTGTTGCGGCTGCTGTCGTCCGCGCACTTGCCGGCGATGCCCGAGGTGATCGGGCCGGTGTTCGAGGTGCCGCTCTGGTCGTAGGCCGGCGGCGCGTCACCGGCCGCGGTGCCCCAGGACGACGCCGAGGAGCCGAGGGTGAAGTCCAGCGTGACGCCGGCCTTCCACGTCGAGGCCGGGAGCCAGGTGTGGGTGCTCGCCGCGCCGTTGACGTTGAGCGACTGCACGTAGTAGTTGCTCGCCGAGGCGGCCGGGGCGTTGACGGTGATGGTCGAGCCCGAGTCCAGGTGGACGACGGCCTGCGTGAACAGCGGGCTGTTGAACGCCAGGTCCGCGCTGCCCGGGGTCACCGGGTACATGCCCAGGGCGCCCCACACGTACTGCGAGGACATGGTGCCCAGGTCGTCGTTGTTCGGGAAGCCGGCGGGAGTGTCCTGATACAGCTGGTTCAGGACCCGGTTCACCACCGACTGGGTGTGCGAGGGCTCGCCGGTCCAGTCGTAGAACCAGGGGGTGCCCAGGTCCACCTCGTTGGACAGGAACGACTGGTCGGAGTTGGTGCTGTTGAACGTCTGGAAGTAGTAGTCCAGCGCGGAGTTGATCGCGCTGTTGCCGCCGTAGAGCGCGGCCAGCGCGGGCTGGTCGAAGCCGACGTCGAAGCGGTTCTGCGCGGCCGTGGACTCGGTGAACCCGGTGGTGGTGCCGGTGGTGATGCTGTCGAAGGTGCCGTTGCTCGACACCGGGTTCAGCAGGTCGTTGGCCGGGTTGAAGATGTGCTTCCAGTTGTTGGCCCGGATGTTGAACTTGACGCTGTTCGCGGTGTCGCCCTGGGCCAGCGCGAACTTCGACAGGGCGAAGTCGGCGTTGTCGTACTCGATCAGGCTGGAGGCCGAGTCACGGACGTTGCAGCAGCCCAGCGAGCCGGTGTAGAGGTCGGAGGGCAGGTAGCCGTAGGTGTTCTCCAGGGAGGTGCCGCGGCGCACGTTGTTGTTCGTCGTGGCCTCGGTGAGCATGTCCGACAGCGCGGTGGAGGTGTCGAAGCCGGTGCCGCCGAACGCGTAGTAGTTCGAGATCGCGGCGGTGGCCGGGTCACCGTCCATGACCCAGTTGTAGAAGTTCATGAAGCCCCACTGCGGGAACGTCCCGCCCTGGGCGTAGTCGTTGACCAGGGACTGCGCCGCGTCCGAGGCGATCGAGGGATCGACCATCGCCTCCAGCTGCGTCTGGCCCTTGTAGACGTCCCAGCCGGAGAACTGGTCGTACTGCTGGTGCCCGGACGGCGCGGTGTGCACGGCGTTGTCGAAGCCCATGTACTGGCCGTTGACGTCGGTCACCGTGTTGGGGTGCAGCAGCGCGTGGTAGAGCGAGGTGTAGAACAGCTGCTGCTGCGTGGACGTGCCGCCGGCTATCTGGATCTTGTTCAGCTGGGCGTTCCACGCGTTGTGGTTCGCGGTCTGCACGGTGCCGAAGTTGAACCCCGAGTTCTCGGCGGCCAGGTTCGCGGAAGCGTTTGCGGCGCTGACGTAGGACACGCCGACCTTGGCCTGGACCACCTGGTTGGAACTGGCGTTGAACTGCAGGAACACCGAGTTCGGGCCGGGCTGGCCGGATTCGGTGACGATCTGCGAGGCGGAGGTGAACGACTGGTCGAAGACCATGTCGAAGTGCAGCGTGTAGCTGCCCGTCTCGCCGCAGAAGCCGCCGGAGGTCACCGAGCCGGTGACCTCGTTGCCGCCGACGAGCTGCGCGCTGGAGGCGGTGGTGCCGTTCTGGCTGTCCAGCAGCTTGAGCAGGACGTCGGCCTGGCTGGTGGACGGGAACGTGAAGCGGGCCATGCCGGTGTGCGCGGTGGTGGTCAGCTCGGTCTTCACCGGGGTCGAGCCGGTCTTCACGGTGTAGTAGCCGGCGGTGCCCGACTCGCTGCTGTGGTCGATCGAGTCGTCATGGACGCCCGGGTCGCCGGAGGGCAGCGCCCCGGTCATCGGCAGAATCGGGATGTCGCCCATCGCCCCGCAGCCGGGACCGGCCATGTGCGTCAGCGAGAAGCCGCGCGTCTGGTTGTCGCTGTGGTCGTACCCGCCCCCGGCGTTGCGGCCGCTCACCGAGTCCGGACTCCACTGGACCATGCCGAACGGCGAGTCCGCGCCCGGGAAGTCGTTCCCGCCGCCGGAGGTCATCACCAGCGTGTTGACCGTGGAGGCCGGATCGGCGACGAAGGCGGCGTGCGTACTGGCCTTGCTGCTGGCGTTCGCGGCACCCGCGGAGAGCCCGACGGTGCCCAGCGCGGCCGCGGCCACCAGGGCCCCGGCCGGTATCAGGGAACTGAGGCGCGATCTGCGCCCTGTGCGGTTCGAACCGGTCACGATGTCTCTTCTCTCGACGACGACTGCATGACTGCGCACTGCGACGCGTGGCGTCTGCCCGACGGGCGGTACTGAGGAGCCGGGTGATCGTGTGAACGTTCACAGGCATCGGGGATTGTCTGGCCCCTGAGAAGAGTTGTCAATGGGACGCACTACTGAAACACGGATGGTAACGTTAACCAGCCGAACAAGGAGGTCGGATGGCAGCGCGGCCCACGATGAAGGACGTGGCGCGGGCGGCGGGGGTGTCGCTGATGACGGTCTCGCGGGTGGTGGCCGGCGAGGCCGGCGTGGCCCCGCAGACCGCGGCCCGGGTCGAGGAGGCGATCAGGGCTCTGGGATACCAGCGTAACGACATCGCCCGGAACCTGCGCCGCAAGGCCCAGGACTCCCGCACCATCGGCCTGGTGGTCGACGACCTGGCGAACCCCTTCTTCTCAGCCCTGGCCCGCTCCGTCGAGGACGAAGCCTACCGCCGAGGCTTCCTGGTCCTGGTAGGCAGCACCAACGACGACCCCCGCCGCGAACGCGACGTGGTCTCAGCGTTCAGCGCCCGCCAGGTCGACGGCCTGGTCCTGGTGCCCACCGGCGGCAACCGCCCCTTCTTCCGAGCCCAGATGGCACGCGGCGTGAAGGTGGTCTGCGTCGACCGCCCCGCCACCGGCCTGGACGTCGACTGCGTCGCCGTGGACAACCGAGCCGGCACCGCCACCGCCGTCCGCCACCTCCTCGACCGAGGCCACAGCCGCATCGCCTACCTCGGCGACCGCCAGGAGATCTGGACCCAGCGCGAACGCTTCATCGGCTACGAACAAGCCATGCGCGCCGCCGGCCTCGACGTGGACCCAACCCTGGTCCGCCACGGCCTCCGCGGCGTCGCAGAAGCAGCGGCCGCCATCAGCGAACTGATGACCGCCCCGACTCCTCCAACCGCCCTGTTCAGCGGCAACGACCTGGTCACCTTAGGCGCGGTCGAAGCAGGCGCCTCCCGCCGCTTCGCCCTGGTCGGCTTCGACGACTTCCTCCTCGCCGACAAACTCGACCCCCCGATCTCCGTGGTCAGCCAGGACCCGGCAGCCCTGGGCCGCACCGCCGCCCAACTCCTGTTCGGCCGCATCGACGGCGACGAAGCCTCCGCCCGCTCAGTAGTCCTAGCCACCCGCTTCATCGACCGCGGCTCCGGCGGCGCCGCCGTAGGCCCGCCCCTCCCGGGCGGCGCGTAGCGCTTCAGGCCGCCGATCAACCGCCAGGGCGGCCTGAAGCGCTCGCGCGTCGCCGGCCAGCCGGCGACGCAGGATCAGCGCACCGAAGCGATCGACGAAGCCGGAGATGACCGCCGCCAGCGACACGGTGTACACCGCGGCGCCGAGGATGCGGCCAGCGACGCCCGCGGGCCGGTGACCGGCGCGCTGCGGCGGCACCACTACGCTGCGGCAGCGCGGCCTCACGTCGCCGCAGGTCACCCATTCAGCCTCGGCTGATATGCGCAGCACGATCTACGCCATTCACCCGATGTCCGATATGTGGTCTTCACGCACTATTGAGACAGTCCAAAGGCCACCACCCAACGCCAGGTCTACCCGGTGGCCCCAGGGCCGACGGTCGTCACCGGTCGTGCGCGGACAGAGCTCGCCGCGCCCGCCCCGGGGCCGGCCGCCCAACGCCCTCGATGACCTCGCGTCGTCGACTGCTCGAAGCGAGGCGATAAAGAGCCTTCGACTTCGGCCAAGTCGGAGGCACAGTGGGGGATCGCCCCGCATCGAGCAGGCCCCCGCAAGGGGCGGGCACCGCACCACAACCCAACAGCCGGACCCCGGCGCCACCCCCAGGCGCCAGGGTCCGGCCCTGGAGGCTGCCCCAAAAGGCCTCACCGCAACCCGCACCGCGGGCGGCACCGCACCAACCAGACGCGGCACCGCCCCAGCCCCGGCTCCGCACCCGAAGCCGGATCGACCAGAAGGGCGAGCCGATGAACCTATGAGAACGCTGACAGGCACGTGGTCGGCGTAGCGCTCGCCGGATCCAGCGCATCGACCGCCTCATGCAGCGCGATCTTGTCAGTGGTCCCGATGGCGACGTGCTCCGACAGGTCGGCGGCACACAGGTCCTGCAGCAGGACGTTGTGCACGTTCGGCCCGTTCAGCGCCTGCGACTGCCACGGCGTCACGACCTCGTCGTACCGCGTCGAGATCACCGTGTACTGCACGCCGGGCACGGTGTCGCCGCCGGCGTTCAGCTGCTGCATCAGCGGCGAGCCGACGATCTGGTCACTGCACGCCGGGCAAGCCGTCCCGACCAGGCCGACGGCCCCGGGGAAGTACTTGGCGGCCAGCGTCTCGATGCCGTCGAGGTCGGTCCCGTGGTTGGAGGGCGCCAGGCCCACCAGCGTGTGGACCTTGGAGGCGCCGCCGAGGAACTTCAGGTAGTAGCGGGGCATCATCCCGCCCTGGCTGTGCCCGACGATGTCGACCTGCGACGCGCCGGTGGCGGCCAGCACCTGGTCGACGTAGTCCGCCAGTTGCTGCGCCGACTGCGCGACCGGGGCCAGGCCGTGGAACAGCGGGATGCCCGGCTGCTGGCCGTAGTCGAGCTCGAAGACGCAGAAGCCGCGCGCGGCGATGTACGGCGCGCCGACGATCCAGTTGTCGCCGGCGTTGCCGAAGGTGCCGTGCGCCAGCACCACGGGTCGCGGGTGCTCGGCGCTGGGCCGGCATGAGAAGTCGTTGATCCCGGACGAGGCGGCGGCCTGGGCCGGGGCGGCCAGCGCCAGGAACGGCGCGGCCAGGAGTGCGGCGGAAATGGCGTGGGCGATGCGGCGTTTACGCATACTGACTCCCTGGGGGACCGGTGGGCGAGCGGGTCGAGTGATCAGGGTCACACGCGCGTGGTTACCGGTCGGTAAAGCTACTCGCAGGTAGCCAGGAAGTCACGGACTCATGGCCACTCTTTTGCCGAGTTGCACACCGCCTCCACCAGGTCGATCACCCGCAGAACCTCGGCGGCCGTACATGTCACCGTCTCATCACCGAGTCGGTACGCTTTCGCCTTGGCGCACAGATCGGCGTAACCCGGGAACAGTCCGGCCGTGTAGTCGGCCGCGGCCTCCTTCGAGATCACCTCGCCGGTCGCGATTGTCGCGTGCAGCCGGCCCGGCCCGGTCGCCTCCCAGGCCAGCAGGTACGGGTCCACCAGGGAATCAGGGTTCTGTTCGGAGAAGTGGCTCCGGTACCCGACGTGCGTGCGCCAGTAGGACTCCAGATTCCCGCGGTTCCACTCCCGCAGCCATTCCGGATCCGGGGCGACCATCAGATCCGAGGCTTGCGGCCCGCGCAGCGTGACGCCGTGCCGGTCCAGGATCGCCCACAGCACCGGATCGGTGGCGTGGCCTTCGGGCTTGAAGACCCCGTCGACCGCGACGGGGACCTTGGTCTGGCTGCGTGCGCCGAGCAGATCGGGTGTCACGTAGTGGCCGTCGCAGTGCGGACCGGCGGCGCGCGTGGCCTCCAGCTCGGCGTGCATCTCGCCGGTCATCGCCAGGTCCGAGGCGGTCATCGGGCGGTCGAGCACCACCAGCACGTCCAGGTCGCTGCGCCCGGGACGCCAGCCGCCGAGCGCGGCGGAGCCGACGACGTAGACGCCGCGCAGCATGTCCGGTGCGAGCGTGGCCTCCAGGGCCTTCAGATAACGGTCTGCTGCTTGCTCGTAAGACATCTTCGGAGCTTAACAACGCGATCTCAGGGGCCGGGCGAAGCGGCGGAACATGCTGAGGTAGGCGAAACGAGCGGGCTCGGCGGGCTGCGGAAAACGAAAGGGGCCGGCCGACTCCCCCCTCGGAGTCGGCCGGCCCGGTCAAAGCAGAACCCTGTCTCAGCCGACCTCGATCGACCTCAGCCGACCTCAGCCGACCTCAATCGACCTCAATCGACATCGACCTCAGTCGACCTCGGCCAGAGCCTGCGCGAACTGCGCCGCGTACAACCGCGAGTAAGCGCCGTCGGAATCCAGCAGCTGCGTGTGCGTCCCGGTCTCGACGATCCGGCCGTTCTCCATGACCAGGATCATGTCGGCGTCGCGGATGGTGGACAGCCGGTGCGCGATGACGAACGAGGTGCGTCCCTCGCGCAGCTTGTTCATCGCGCGCTGGATGAGGACCTCGGTGCGGGTGTCGACCGAGGACGTCGCCTCGTCCAGGATCAGGATCGCAGGTTCGGCCAGGAAGGCTCGGGCGATCGTGATCAGCTGCTTCTCGCCCGCCGAGAGGTTCGAGCCCTCCTCGTCGATCACGGTGTCGTAGCCGTCGGGCAGGGTGCGCACGAAGTGGTCCACGTGCGTGGCCGCCGCCGCGGTCTGGATCCGGTCGATCGAGGCGTCGCGGGTGCCGTAGGCGATGTTCTCGGCGATGGTGCCGCCGAACAGCCAGGCGTCCTGGAGCACCATGCCGGTCTGCGACCGCAGGTACTCGCGGGACATCTCCGCGGTGTCGACGCCGTCCAGCAGGATCGCGCCGGAGTCCACCTCGTAGAAGCGCATCAGCAGGTTGACCAGCGTGGTCTTGCCGGCGCCGGTCGGGCCGACGATGGCCACGGTCTGCCCCGGCTGCACGGCCAGCGACAGGTCCTCGATCAGCGGCCGGTCCGCCGAGTAGCTGAAGTTCACGTCGCGGAACTCCACCCGGCCCTGGACCCGCTCCAGTTCCACCGGCCGCGCCGGCTCCGGGGACATCTCCTCAGCGTCCAGGATCTGGAAGATGCGCTCGGCCGAGGCCACGCCGGACTGCATCAGGTTGGCCATCGCCGCGACCTGGGACAGCGGCATCATGAACTGCCGCGTGTACTGGATCGAGGCCTGGACGCTGCCCAGCGACAGCGCGCCGGCCGAGACCCGCAGGCCGCCGACCACCGCGACCAGTACGTAGGTGACGTTGCCCAGGAACATCATCGTCGGCTGGATCAGGCCGCTGATGAACTGGGCCTTGAAGCTGGCGTCGTTCAGCGAGTCGTTCTGCTTCTTGAACTCCGCCGCCGCCTCTTCCTGCCGTCCGAAGGCCTTGACCAGCTGGTGGCCGGTGTACATCTCCTCGATGTGCGCGTTCAGCCGGCCGGTGGCCGCCCACTGCTTGACGAACTGCGGCTTGGACTTCTTGCCGATCCGGCCGGCGACGTACACCGACAGCGGCACCGTGGCGATCGCGATCAGGCCCAGCAGCCAGGAGGTCCACAGCATGAAGGCGGTCACGCCGATCAGCGTGAAGACCTGCATCACGACCTGCGCCAGCGACTGCTGTAGCGACTGCGCCAGGTTGTCCACGTCGTTGGTGGCCCGGGACAGCACCTCGCCGCGCGGCTGCTTGTCGAAGTACGACAGCGGCAGCCGGCTGAGCTTGGCCTCGATGTCGGTGCGCAGCCGGGCCATCGCGCGGTTCACCACCACGATGACCAGCCGCGACTGGATCATCATGCAGACGAACACCAGGACGTACAGCCCCAGCAGCAGCATCAGCACGTGGCCGACCTCGGTGAAGTCGATGCCGTGGCCCGGGGTGAAGTCGATCGACTTCACCAGGTCGGCCTGCGTGCCGTGGCCGGTGTCCCGCAGGTGCTGGACCGTCTCGGCCTTCGTCGGGTACTGGCCGTTCGGCAGCCGCGGGGCCTGGCGGCCGATGACGCCGGCGAAGATCAGGTCCGTGGCCCTGCCCAGCAGCTTCGGGCCCCAGACCGACATCCCGACGCCGATCGCGGCCATCAGCATGGAGACGATCAGGATCGTGCGCTCCGGACGCAGGTAGGCCAGCAGCCGGCGCGAGGAGCCCTTGAAGTCCTTCGACTTCGCGGCCGGACCGGCCATGAGCGCGGCCGGGCCGCGCAGCGCGCCACCCTGCTGCGGACGCGGCGCGTCGCCTTCGCTCTCGGTCTCCAAGCGCTCGGCGTCCGGGCCGCCGGACGTGGGAGCGGCCGGCTTTGCGCCGTTCTGTGCCGCACCGTTTTGTGCCGCACCGTTCTGCGCAGAGCCGTTCTGTGCCGCACCATTCTTGGCGGCGCCGTTCACTGTGCCGCCGCCGTTCTGCTCGGCCTTCACGATCTCGGTGTGATCGGCGCTCGCACCATTCCCAGTGCTCGCAGCGCCGGCGCCATTGGTCGTGTTCTCGGCGTTCTCGCCACCGGCGCCGCCGTTCCCCGTGTCATCCGTGCTCATGCCGCGGCCTCCTCTTCGGTGAGCTGCGAGAGCACGATCTCGCGGTAGGTCTGGTTGGATTCCATCAGCTCGCTGTGGGTCCCGGACCCGACCACCACGCCCTGGTCCAGGACGATGATGCGGTCCGCGTTGCGAATGGTGGACACGCGCTGCGCGACGATGACCACCGTGGACTCCCGCGTCTGGTCCACCAGCGCGGCCCGCAGCCGGGCGTCGGTGCTGTAGTCCAGAGCCGAGAACGAGTCGTCGAACAGGAAGATCTCCGGCTTGTGCACCAGCGCGCGGGCGATCGCCAGGCGCTGCCGCTGACCGCCGGAGACGTTGGTCCCGCCCTGCGCGATCGGCGCGTTCAGCTTCTCGGGCATCCGCTCGACGAAGTCCCGGGCCTGCGCGGTGTCCAGGGCTTCCCACAGTTCCTCGTCGGAGGCGTCGGGGCGGCCGTAGCGCAGGTTGGAGGCGATGGTCCCGGTGAACAGGTACGGCTTCTGCGGCACGATGGCCACCGACTTGGTCAGCGTCGTCGGATCGAGCTGGCGCACGTCCACCCCGTCGACCAGGACCGCGCCGTCGGTGACGTCGGCCAGCCGCGGCACCAGGTTCAGCAGCGTGGTCTTGCCCGCGCCGGTGGAGCCGATGATCGCGGTGGTCTCACCGGGGCGGGCGACCAGCGACACCTCGTTGAGCACGCAGTCCTCGGCGCCCGGGTACTTGAAGCTCGCTCCCCGCAGCTCCAGCGTCCCGGACGTGAGCGGCACCGTGGCGGTCGCCGGCGGCACCACGCTGGACTCGGTCTCCAGCACCTCGCCGATGCGGTCGGCGCAGACCGCGGCACGGGGCACCATCATGAACATGAACGTGGTCATCATGACGCTCATCAGGATCTGCATCAGGTAGCTCAGGAACGCCGTCAGCGACCCGATCTGCATGCCGCCGGAGTCGATGCGGTGCGCGCCGAACCACAGCACGCCGACGCTGGCGAAGTTCACGATCGTCATCACGATCGGGAACATCAGCGCCATCAGCTTGCCGACCCGCAGCGAGACGTCCAGCAGTTGGTCGTTGGCCCGGCCGAAGCGCTCGTTCTCGTGCTCGTCCTTGACGAACGCGCGGATGACCCGGATGCCGGTGATCTGCTCGCGCATCACGCCGTTGATCTTGTCGATCCGGACCTGCACGATCCGGAACAGCGGGCCCATCCGCCGGATGATGATGCCGATCGCGATGGCCAGCGCCGGAATGATCGCCACCAGCAGCCCGGACAGCGGGACGTCCTGGCGCAGCGCCAGGATCACCCCGCCGACCAGCATCACCGGCGCCGCCGCGGCCATGGTGAAGGTCATCAGGACCACGGTCTGCACCTGCAGCACGTCGTTCGTGGTCCGGGTGAGCAGCGAGGGCGCGCCGAAGCGGCCGACCTCGCGGGTGGAGAAGGCCTGGACCCGGTCGAAGATGCCGGCCCGCAGGTCCCGGCCCAGCAGCGTGGCGGTCTTGGCCCCGAAGTAGACCGCCCCGGCCGAGCAGGCGATCTGCAGCAGCGAGAACAACAGCATCACGCCACCGGTCTTGAGGACGTATCCGTTGTCCCCCTTGACCACGCCGTTGTCGATGATGTCGGCGTTCAGCGTGGGCAGATACAGCGCACACAGCGTCTGTACGAACTGCAGGGCCAGGACCAGCGCGATCGGCCCTCTGTACGGTCGCAGGTATTGTTTCAGGATCTTGACAAGCATGAAGATCGTCCCATCTGGCTCGGCATGCCGGGCAGCGGTGGCGGTCGGCGTGACCGGGCGTGCACTGTATGCGAAATCAGGGGTTTTCGTTTTCGGGTAGACTGGCCCCCAGCGGGAGCGCGGGTTGCTGGGCCAGCGCCGCGGCTGTGCGGACCGCCTGGCGCAGCAGGGCAGTGTATGGGGCCTGGACGTCCTCGTGCAGCCAATATTTCGTGGCCACGCGCACCGCCCCGTTCACCGCCGCCGCGACGATCCGCGGCAGCAGGTCCTGGGCCGGATCCAGCCCCAGTCGTTCGGCGATGACCGGGGTCAGCTGCTCTTCGAGCTGGCGCATCGACTCCAGCAGGTGCGGCCGGGCCCCCTCCTCGTCCATGACCGTGCGCAGCGCCTCTTTGCTGAAGCTGCCGTTGGCCATGATCTCGCGGAGCTTTCGGACGCTTTCTTTGCCCGGCTCGTGCCCGAGGGTGTACTCCGCGACGACCGCTTCGGCGAGCGCGACGTCGAAGGGCTCGTCGGCGGGGCGTTCGCTGAAAGCCAGCGCCACGCGTCGGGCCCGGTCCCCGGGCAGCGCGCCGAGCGCGGCCTCGCGGCTGTGGAAGTAGTTGTGGAACGTGCGCGCGGAGACCCCGGCGCGTTCGGCGATCTCGTCGGGGCTGACGTTCTGCAGGCCGTTGTTCTCCAGCGTCAGCTGCAAGGCCGCCTGGCTGATGCAGTTGCGGGTCTCCAGCCGTTTGCGTTCGCGGCGAGAGCCCGCTTCGAAGTCGTTCTCGTTCTCGTTCTCGTTCTGGTTCTCGGTCGCGGACACGGGTCTACCTTCTCCCGAACTTGCGCTCAGCGCAATTATTTTTTTGCGCCCAGCGCAAGATTTCAGCCGGCGGCGATCTGCCGGCGCCCGGCGCGCAGAGTCGTGGCGGTCCAGGTGAGCTGGTCCAACAGGCTCTGCAGGGCGTTGTCGCGGGTTTCGGAGGGACGCGGCCAGGACTGGTCCTCGGCGAACTGGTTCCAGTACTCGGTGAAGCTGACGGTGTCGCGGATCGGCACCGCGGACAGCTCGATGAAGACGTGCCGCAGCTGTTGGACGGCGCGCAGCCCGCCGGAGACGCCGCCGTAGGAGACGAAGGCGACAGGCTTGCGGCTCCATTCGCCGTGGTACCAGTCGATCGCGCTCTTCAGCGCCGCCGGGAAGCTGTGGTTGTACTCCGGCGTGACGATGACGAAGGCGTCGGCGCCGGCCAGACGCGGAGCCAGGGCCGCGACGCGTTCGGGGCGCGGCTGCCCGAAGTCGGTCATGGTCAGCGGGAGGTCCGCTTCGGCGAGGTCGACGACGTCGAGGTCGAGGCCGGGGTGGCTCTCGGCGGCGCGGGTGACGAACCAGTCGGCGACGGTCGGGGCGAAGCGGCCGGTGCGGGTGCTGCCGATGATGACGGCGACGCGGAGGGGGTCGGGGGCTGTGGCCGGCGTGGCGGTTGTTTCGTCGGTGCTGGCCGTGGCGGTGGCGGCGGTCATGGTGATCCCCCTGGGGAGTGGATGGCGTGCTGCGGATGTGTACGGTGTACGCTCCGGTGCGTACACCGTACAACGGTGCGTACGATGTACACAAGGCGAGAGCGCGAGCCCGCGTTCGGCGAGCCCATGGGAGGCTTCTGGCATGGCGAAGACCAAGAGCGAGTGCGGCCCGGCGGCGGACTCTGCGGCACCTGACGTCCAGAACACGCCGACGATCTGGGAGCGCATCGACGCCCCCCGAGGTGCCCGCACGACCCTCAGCCACGAGCGCATCGCCGAGGCCGCGATCGCCCTGGCCGACGCCGAGGGGCTGGACGCCGTGTCGATGCGCAAGCTGGCCGAGAGCCTCGGCGTGGCGACGATGGCCCTTTACCGTTACGTGAACAGCAAGGACGAACTGCTGGAGCTGATGACGGACGCGGTGGGCACCGCGTCCGAACTCGTCGCCGACCCGAACGACTGGCGCGCGGTGTTCCGCGAGGCCGCCCGCCGCCGCCGCGAGACCGCGCTCGCGCACCCCTGGCTTCCTGCGGCTCAGGCGCAGGTCCCGACCAGCCTGACGCCCAACCGCAACCTGGCGTTGGAGCGCATGCTCGCCGCCCTGGAGCCGTTGCCGCTGACCGGGGACCAGAAGATGCAGCTCATCAGGGCCCTGGATTCCTACGCGCGCGGCGCCGCCGACGGCGAGGTGAACCAGCGGACGATGCTGGAGCGGCGCGGGTACGGCGCGGACGGGGATGTCAGGCTTCTGCTGCGCTCGAACATGCAGTGGCTGCTGCGCAGCGGACGGTATCCGCTGTTCGCGAAGCTGGTGACCGACGGGCTGGCGCCGGTGGACGCGGTGGGGGAGTTCGAGTTGGGGCTTGAGGCGATGCTGGACGGGTTGGCTGCGCGGTTCGGGATTTGATTTCGGCCGCCTACCCCAACCGCCGCGCCGCGACCTCCGCCGCCACCTCCCCGACCTCGCTCAACAACGCCGGCGCGAGCTTCCACTGCTGCCAGTACAACGGCACGTCGACCGGCCGCTCCGGCGCCAGCTCCACCAACTCCACCTGCCCGAACTGCCTCGCCTGCACGTCCGGGATCAGCCCCCATCCGAACCCGGACTCCACCGCGTACAGGTAGGCGTCGGTCGCCGGCAGGTAGTGGCGCGGTCCGCTGGCGGCGACTCCGATGCCGCGCAGGAAGCCGTCCTGCAGGTCGTCCTTGCGGTTGAAGATGATGACCGGCGCGACGGAGAGCGCCGCGGCCAGGTCGGTCGCGCCGACCCCGTCCGGCAGCCATCGGCGGACGAACCCGTGCGTGGCCACGGCGCGGTACCGCATCCGCGCCAACGGCCGCACCACGCACCCCTGCACCGGCTTCGGCGACGAGGAGACGGCCGCCATCACCAGCCCGGCCCGGAGCAGTTCGTCGGTGTAGTCCTGGTCCTCGCGGTGGAGGTCGAAGCAGACCGCCGCGTTGGCGCTGAAGCGTGCCGTCACCTCGGGAAACCACGTGCTCAGTGAGTCGGAGTTGACCGCGATCGACAGCGACTGGACCGGCACGCCGCGTCCCGGACCGCCGGAGCCGTCGCCATTGTCGCCGCCACCGGAGCCCGAGGCCCCGGTGAGCCCCAACTCCGCACGCGCGCTGTCCTCCAGCCACGCCAACTGCCGCGCGAACCGCACCACCGCGACGCCGGACTCGGTCGGCCGCAGCGGCTTGGACCGCACCAGAAGCACCCGGCCCGTCCGCTGCTCCAACGCCTTGATCCGCTGGCTGACCGCGGACGGCGTGACGTGCAGGATCCGCGCCGCCGCCTCGAACGTCCCGGCGTCCACCGCGACGAGGAGGGTCCGCACGTGGTCCAGCGGCAGATCCGTCATCATGATCTCTAATGATACCCAAGAAAGGTTAG
The DNA here is from genome assembly GCF_041262085.1 of Catenulispora sp. GAS73. Classification (NCBI taxonomy): domain Bacteria; kingdom Bacillati; phylum Actinomycetota; class Actinomycetes; order Catenulisporales; family Catenulisporaceae; genus Catenulispora; species Catenulispora sp. GAS73. The sequence continues at coordinate 74,610 of NZ_JBGCCM010000011.1, read as the reverse complement.
CTGGCCTGAGGATCACACACCTTCCTAGCATCGTCCTCATGACCACCCCTCTCGCGGCCGCTGCGGCCGGCCTCGGCACCGGCCTGTCCCTGATCGTCGCGATCGGCGCGCAGAACGCCTACGTCCTGCGCCAGGGCATCCGCCGCGAGCACGTCACCCCGATCGTCGCGATCTGCGCCGCCTCCGACGCGGCCCTGATCGCGGCCGGCATCGGCGGCCTGGGCGCCCTCGTCCGCTCGATGCCGACAGTGGTGACCGCCATCGCCTGGATCGGCGCCGCGTTCCTGGTGACCTACGGCCTGCTCGCCGCCCGCCGCGCCTGGCGGCAGCAGGACCACCTCGCCGCCGAGGGCACAGGCGAGAAGTCCCTCCGCACAGCCGTCCTGACCTGCCTGGCCCTGACCTGGCTCAACCCCCACGTCTACCTCGACACCGTCCTGCTCCTGGGCACCGTCGGCAACAGCTACGGCAGCATGCACTGGTACTTCGCCCTCGGCGCCGTCACCGGCAGCGTCCTGTGGTTCTCAGGGCTCGGATTCGGGGCCAGACGCCTGGGAAATGTCCTTGCCAGGCCCAAGGCCTGGCGCGTGCTGGACGGCATCATCGCGGTCACGATGATCACGCTGGGCGTCGCGATGGTCGCCAGAAGCTGAGTTGGCCAGTGATCTGGTCAGCTGGGAAAGCCCACGGCCGACCGCCCCCGTCTCCAGAAGCGATCGGCCGTGAGCCCCAGGTCTCCGGCCCGGGAACGTGACTGCGGCCGGGCCGGAAGCATCAGAGCGCGAGAACTCAGCTCGCCGGTATCACCGACCCGTTGAACGTCTTCTCGATGTACTGCTTCACCTGGTCCGAGGTCAGCAGCGTGGCCAGCTTCTTCACCGCCGGGTCGTTCTCGTGCCCCTTCTTCACCACCAGGATGTTGACGTAGGGGTTCCCGGCCGTCTTCTCCAGCGCCAGCGCGTCCTTGCTCGGGGTCAGCTTCGCCTGGAGCGCGTAGTTGCCGTTGATCACCGCGGCGTCCACGTCGTCGAGGGCGCGGGGGAGCTCGGCGGCCTCCAGCGGCTTGAACTTCAGGTGCTTGGGGTTGCTCGCGACGTCCTTCTCCGTGGCGGTGGCGCCGGCGCCGGGCTTGAGGGTGATCAGGTTGTTGTCGGCCAGCAGCTTCAGCGCCCGGCCCTCGTTGGTGGCGTCGTTCGGGACCGCGACGGTGGCGCCGTCCTTGAGCTGGTCCAGGGACTTCACCTTGTGCGAGTACAGGCCCAGCGGTTCCAGGTGGACGCCGACGACCGGGACCAGGTCGGTGCCCTTGCTCTTGTTGAAGTCGTCGAGGTAGGGCTGGTGCTGGAAGTAGTTCGCTCCGACCTCGCCGTCCTGGGTGGCCAGGTTCGGCTGGACGTAGTCGGTGAACTCCTTCACCGTCAGCTTCAGCCCGGCCTTGGCCGCCAGGTTGTCGCGGATGTAGTCCAGGATCTGCGCGTGCGGGATCGGGGAGGCCGCGACGGTGATCGAGTCGACGCCGCCGGCTGCGGCGGCCTTCGAGGCCGACTTCGAGGACGAGCAGGCGGTCAGACCCACGGCCAGGACGCCCGAGAGGGCGAGCAGGGACGCGGCGAGCTTCTTGTTGCGCATGAACAAGGTCTTCTTTCTTCCGTGTACTGAAGGGGGAGTGGCCGGGTTACCGGTGGGCCAGCCGCTTGGCGGCGAAGTCGCCGAGCCACTGGACGATCTGGACGAGGACGATCAGCAGCACGACCGTGGCGATCATGAGGCCGTTCTCGAAGCGCTGGTAGCCGTAGCGGATGGCCAGGTCCCCCAGGCCCCCGCCGCCGATCGCACCGGCCATCGCCGAGTAGCCGACCAGCGCGATCACGGTCGTCGTCAGCCCGCTGACCAGCGCCGGCAGCGACTCCGGGAGCAGGACTTTGCGGACCGTGGTCAGATGCGAGGCGCCCATCGCGGCCGAGGCCTCGATCAGGCCCCTGTCGACCTCCCGCACCGCGGTCTCCACCAGCCGCGCGAAGAACGGCACGGCGCCGACGGCCAGCGGCACGATCGCGGCGTCCACGCCGATGGTGGTCCCGACGATCCCGCGCGTGAACGGCGTGATGGCAATCAGCAGGATGATGAACGGCAGCGAGCGCCCCACGTTCACCACGGTCCCCAGCGCCTTGTTCGCCGGCGTGTTCGCCAGCAGGCCGCCGCGGTCGGTGAGCACCAGCAGCAGCCCGATCGGCAGCCCGATCAGCACCGTGAACAGCGCCGACCAGCCGACCATCTGCACCGTCTCCAGGGTCGCCTGCCACAGCAGCGGCTGCATGTCCGACCAGCTCACGACGCGACCTCCTCAAGGGAGTGCCCGGTGCCGCCGGCCGCGACGTCCGCCGCGACTACCTCCACGTTCAGCCCCCGCTCGCGCAGGAACCCGATCGGCACGACGTTCTCCTCGAACCGCCCCGGCAGCCCGATCCGCATCCGCCCGACGGTCTGCCCGTTCACCGTCTCGATCGCCGCGCCCAGAATCGTGACGTCGACCGAGTACGTCCGCGCCAGCTGCGAGACCAGCGGCTGCGCGGTGGAGTCGCCGTGGAAGGTGACGTCCAGCACCGTGGTGTCGGGCTGCCCCGACGCCTCCGGCGCCGGCCCCAGCTGGAACAGCTCCCGCGCCAGCTCCGAGTGCTCCCGCGTCAGCAGCTCCGCGATGGTCCCGGACTCGGCGATCCGGCCCTCGCGCATCAGGGCCGCGCTGTCGCACACCGCCTTGACGACCTCCATCTCGTGCGTGATCAGCAGCACCGTGACGCCGAGCCGCTCGTTGACCTCCTTGAGCAGCTTCAGCACACTGCGGGTGGTCTCCGGGTCCAGCGCCGAGGTGGCCTCGTCGGAGAGCAGCACGTGCGGCTCGGCGGCCAGCGCCCGCGCGATCCCGACCCGCTGCTTCTGCCCGCCGGACAGCTGCGCCGGATGGGCGCCGGCGCGATCGGCCAGGCCCACCACGTCCAGCAGTTCGTCGGCCTTCGCCCGGCGCTCGCGGCGGGTCAGCCGGCCCTCGATCTCCAGCGGCAGCTCGACGTTCTCCCGCGCGGTGCGGCTGGAGAGCAGGTTGAAGTGCTGGAACACCATGCCGATGCGGCGGCGCTCGGCGCGCAGCTGTCGCCCGGACAGCGCGGTCAGCTCGCGCCCGGCCACGGTGACCGTGCCGGAGGTGGGGCGCTCCAGCAGGTTCACGCAGCGGATCAGCGTGCTCTTGCCGGCTCCGGACTGGCCGACGACGCCGTAGACCTCGCCGGCCGCGACGCTCAGGTCCACGCCGTCCAGGGCGGTCACCGGCCGATCGCGGGCAGGGTAAACCTTTGTCAGGTTTTTTATTTCAATCATGATGCTTTCCAATGGGCCGCGACACGCGGCGGCGGGCGCGCGACAATGGCGCGCCGCTAAGGCTTACAAGGGGGAACTGCTAAAACCTGTGGAGACAGGGAGTCGTACGGACTCAGCAGCTACACATTCGACAAGAGACGCAGCAGCGCATCATCCGCGACGCCATGATGGCGGCGGGCATGCGGGACGTCTCGTTGGCGATCATGTAAATGACTATAGGTGCATGGCCCTTTCGGGGCTTACCGGTCCAGTCCGTGAGACGACACGAGTCCACGCCGGGTTCAGATCCCGGCGCCACCTGGGCCGATATCGTCAATGCATGACCATCGAGCGCGCCCGGGCCTGGCACCTGTTCACCCTGCTGGTGTGCGCGGCGTCACTGGTGCTCCAGTTCTACCTGTCCGCCGCGAACAAGAACACACAGGTGTCGCCGTTCACCGTCGGCACGCGGATCGGCAACTTCTTCTGCTACTTCACGATCCAGAGCAACCTGATCGTGCTGGCGGCGGCAGTGGCGCTGGTCCTGGTGCCCGACCGGGACGGCGCCTTCTGGCGGGTGGCGCTGCTGGACGCCCTGCTGTGCATCACCGTGACCTGCCTGGTCGACGTCATCGTGCTGCGGCCGCAGGTGCATCTGGGCGGGTGGAGCAACGTAGCCGACATCGGACTGCACATCCTCACGCCGATTCTGATGGTCGCCGGCTGGCTGTTGTTCGGCCCGCGTCCACGGCTGGCGTGGGTCACTCTGGGCTGGGCGACGGTGTACCCGCTGGCCTGGGTGGCGTTCACGCTGATCCGTGGCCACGTCGTGAACTGGTATCCCTATCCGTTCATCGACGTGACCACGCACGGCTACGCCCGAGTGACGCTGAACGTGGCGATGGTCGCCGTGTTGTTCCTGGTCCTCGGCGCCGCGTTCGTCTGGCTGGACCGGAGACTGCCGAGAGCCCCGGTCCAGCCCTGAGATCCTGGATTCCAGACTCCAGGAATCGAGGATTCGAGCGCTAGTAAGGGATACAGCGCTCCTGTCTACCTACCGGTCCTACTAAGGCCCCTACCTCACCGGGTGCACGACCGCCGCCGCACCGCCGCCACGCCGTGCCGGCTCCGCCGCGGCCTCGACCGCGCCGCTCGGCAGGAACTCCAGCCCGGTCGCCGCACCGATCTCCGGCGTCGGCGTCCCCGAAGGCGGCGCGAGCGTGAACGTCTCACCCAACGCCTCCAGACCCGGGATCTCCGGCAGGTTCAGGAACGCCGGCTCGGCGAAGGTCGTGGAAGCGTTGCGCTGCGAGGCGCGCGGCGCGGCGATCGCCTGCTCCAGGTTCATGCCCAGGTCCAGCCGGTTGACCAGGATCTGCAGCACCGTGGTGATGATCGTCGCCCCGCCCGGGGAGCCGACCGCGATGAACGGCCTGCCGTCCTTCAGGACGATGGTCGGCGACATCGCCGAGCGCGGCCGCTTGAGCGCCGCAGGCAGGTTCGGGTCCGGCGTGCCCGGGAACAGCGGCGTGAAGTCGAAGTCCGTCATCTCGTTGTTCAGCAGGAAGCCCCGGCCCGGCACGGTCATCGCCGAACCGCCGGTCTGCTCGATGGTCAGGGTGTAGGACACGACGTCGCCCCACTTGTCCGCGGTCACCAGGTGCGTCGTGGACATGCCCTCGGTGTCGGTGTACGAGGTCCCGGTCGGCGCGGTGGACGGGCACTGCGTCCCGCCGTCCGGCGCGAACGGGTTCCCGGGCGCGACCGGCGCGGCCAGCGTGCTGGTCGGGCTGATCAGGCAGGCCCGGTCCTTGCCGTAGGCCTTCGAGGTCAGCTGCTTGGTCGGCACGTCGGAGAAGTTCGCGTCCCCGACCCAGCGGTTGCGGTCGGCGAAGGCGATCTTCGAGGCCTCGTCATACAGGTGCAGCGCCTGCACCTGGTTGTCGGCGTCCAGGTCGAAGTTCGACAGGATGTTGAGAGCCTCCCCGACCGTGGTCCCGCCGGAGGACGGCGGCGCGATCGAGTAGACGTCCAGGCCCTTGTAGGACACGTGCGTCGGCGCCTGCACCGGGGCGGTGTAGCCGGCGATGTCGGCGGCAGTGAGCTGCCCGGGCCGGAAGTTCATCGTCGGGTTCGGGATCGTCGGCGGGTGCTGGGAGGTGTCGGCGACCTCCTGGCCCAACTCGCCGCCGTAGAACAGGCCGGGGCCGTCCTTGGCCAGCAGCTTGTAGGTGTTCGCCAAGTCAGGGTTCTTGAACACCGAGCCCACCGGCGGCGGCGCGCCGTTCGGCAGGAACAGCTTCGCCGTCGGGGCGATCTGCGAGAACCGGGCCTGGTTCATCGCGGTGAAGGAGTTGAACGTCGGGTCGACGACGAAACCCTTGGAGGCGACGTCGATGCCGCCCTGCAGCGCCTTCTTCAACGAGATGGTGCCCCAGTCGTTCAGCGCCGTCGTCCAGGTCTTCAACGTGCCCGGGACGCCGACCGACAGGCCGGAGTTCACGGCGTCGGCGAACGACAGCGGCTTGCCGGTCGCCGGGTCGATGAACCAGTTGGTGTTCATCGCCGCCGGGCCCGACTCGCGGCCGTCGATCGTGGAGACCTTGTGCGTGCGGGCGTTGTAGTACACGAAGAAGCCGCCGCCGCCGATACCGGCCGAGTACGGCTCGACGACGCCCAGCGCCGCCGCCGTGGCCACGGCCGCGTCCACGGCGTTGCCACCGTGCTTGAGCACGTCCAGCCCGGCCTGCGTGGCGTACGGGCTGACGCTGGCCACCGCGCCGCCGTAGCCGGTGGCCACCGGGTCGCGCGGCGGCTGGGCCAGGCCCGAGCCGGAGGTGGCGGCGGGGGCGGCGCGCGCCGCGGTCAGGGTGCCGGTCAGGGCCACCGCCGTGGCCAGGGCGGCGACGGCTGTGACGGGTCTGCGTCTCGGCGTGCGTTTCGGCGTGCGTCTCGGGGTGGGCATAAGTCGGCCTCCACGTGATCGGTCCGTTGCTCCGTGCAGGGTGTCCACTTTGGCAGAGGCCTCATTTCCTGGAAAGCGCCCATGGAATATGCTCAGGCGCCCCGCGGCTGTTACCGGGGAAGGCCGGACCGGCCGCGACCGGGGGTTTCGTCGGCAGGCCGGCTGGTCGGTGTCAATCGAACTCGTCGCCTTGAGGGGGCTCGCGTGTCGAAACGGGGATGGCTGCTGTTCGCGGCCATGTCGGTCATTTGGGGCATCCCGTATCTGCTGATCAAAGTCGCGCTGGAGGGGATGCCGGCGCCGTTCATCGTGTTCGCGCGGACCGCGATCGGCGCGGCGGTGCTGCTGCCGGTGGCCTGGAAGCGCGGGATGGTGCGGCCGGCGCTGAAGCAGTGGCGCTACATCGCGGCGTTCGCGGCGCTGGAGATCGCCGGGCCCTGGCTGCTGCTGGGCGATGCCGAGCAGCACATGACCTCCTCGCTGGCCGGGCTGCTGATCGCGGCGGTGCCGTTCTTCGTCGCACTGATCATGTGGCGCCTCGGGGACCGCTCGGCGGTGTCCGGGACCCGGCTGGCCGGGCTGTTCATCGGGATGGCCGGCGTCGTGGCGATCGTCGGGCTGAACATCGGCCAGGTGCAGGTGGGCCGGATGCTGGAGGTGATCGCCGTGGCGGTCGGCTACGCCATCGCCCCGATCATCGCCGACCGCAAGCTGGTCGGCGTCCCGACGCTGGCGACCATCACGCTCTCGCTGACCGGCGTGGCGCTGCTGTATCTGCCGATCGCCGCGTTCAGCCACCCCACCCACCTGCCGAAGGCCAACTCCCTGGCCGCGGTGGCCGCCCTCGGCCTGGTCTGCACCGCCGCGGCGTTCCTGCTGTTCTTCGCGCTGATCGGCGAGGTCGGGCCGGCCAAGTCCTCGATGATCACGTTTGTGAACCCGGCGGTGGCGGTGGCCGGCGGGGTGCTGTTCCTCGGCGAGACCATCAAGGCCGGCATCATCGTCGGGGCGCCGCTGGTGTTGATCGGCCTGATCCTGTCGACGCTGCGCAAGGGGGAGGCCGGGGACGCCGGGGACGCCGTCGCGACCCCGGCCGTGCAGCAGGAGGTGGCGGCCGCTACCCCGTGATCCGATGCACCTTGTGCTGCGCCGCCTGCGCCCGCGGCCGCACCACCATCAGGTCCACGTTCACGTGCGGCGGCCGCGTCACCGACCACACGATGCAGTCCGCGACGTCCTCGGCGACCAGCGGGCCCGGGACGCCGGCGTAGACCGAGGCGGCCTTGTCCGCGTCGCCGCCGAACCGCTTGAGGGAGAACTCGTCGGTCATCACCATGCCCGGCGCGATCTCGATGATGCGCACCGGCTGGTCGAAGACCTCCAGGCGCAGCGTCGCGGTCATGGCGTGCATCGCGTGCTTGGACGCCGCGTAGCCCGCGCCGCCCTCGTAGGCGACGTGCGCGGCGGTCGAGGTGAGCATCACCACGGTCCCGGCGCCGGAGGCGATCAGCTTCGGCAGCAGCGCCTGCGTGAAGTTCAGGGCGCCCAGGACGTTGGTCTCGAACATCGCGCGCCAGTCGCCGGGATCCGCCGCCGACACCGGGTCCGTGCCGATCGCACCTCCGGCGTTGTTCACCAGAACGTCACAGGACTCCAGCCCGGCCGCGAACGCCTTGACGGCCTCGACATCGGTCACGTCCAGCGCCACCGCCTCGGCCGTGCCCCCGATTTCCGCGATGTCCGCGGCCAGCGCCTCCACCCGCTCCTTACGGCGGGCCACGAGAACCACCCGGAACCCCTCGGCGGCCAGCTGGCGCGCGGTGGCGGCGCCGATGCCGCTGCTGGCTCCGGTGACGACGGCGGTCTTGGTCATGTTGCGTCCTTATCGGGCTGGTCAGTGTCGTCGTTGTCAGTGTCGTTTGTTGTCAGTGCTGTCGCAGACAATGATCGGATGCAGATCGCCGCGACCTACGACCCCGAGGGTTTCAGGGATCGAGGCTTCGTTCAAGCGATCACCGACACCGGCGGCGCGGCCGGGCCGGCGCGCGCCGTCGCCGACCTGGAAGCCGAGGTCGGGGCGTTGGAAGCGGCCTCGTCCCCGGACGAGCCCGGCCATCCGCGCTGGATCTGGCCGGCCAGCGCCGACCTCGCCCCGGCCCTGCTGCGCCGCGGCGTGCGCATCGACCGCTGCCACGACCTCGCCCTCACTGAAGCCCTGCTGCTGGCCTACGAGGGCCACTGTGGCGAGCCGCGCTCCCTGGGTGCGGCCTGGGCCCGCCTGCACGGCCTGCCGGTCCCGGAGGACCGTGCCGAGGGCACCATGGCCGCCCCGGCCGACAGCCCGACGACGCAGCCCGCGCTGTTCGAACCGGACCGCTCCGGCCTGTCCTCCGACGTCGATCCGCTGCGCGCGGTCCGCGAGGTCTACGCCGACCAGCTCCGCCGGATCTCGGCCACCGCGAATCCCGGCGCGTTCCGGCTCCTGGTGGCCGCCGAATCCGCGGCCTCACTGGCCGCCGCCGAAATGGCCCACCACGGCCTGCCCTGGCGCGTCGACGTGCACAGCACGATTTTGGAGGAGGTCCTGGGCCCGCGTCCGCTGGACGGCTCGCCGCCGCGGGAGATGGTCGCCGCTGCGGCCCGGCTCGCCGAGGCGCTCGGCGTCCGGGCCCTGAATCCGGACTCCGCACCGCAGGTGACCAAGGCCTTCTCTGAAGCCGGGGTGAGACTTCCCTCGCTGCGCCGCTGGGAGCTCAAGGAGATCGACCACCCGGCGATCCCGTTGCTGCTGAAGTACAAAGAGCTCTCGCGGCTGTACTCGTTCAACGGCTGGACCTGGCGCGACACCTGGGTCGTGGACGGCCGTTTCCGGCCGGAGTACTCCGTCGGCGGCGTCGTCACCGGACGCTGGGCGGCGCGCGGCGGCGGTGCGCTGCAGATCGCGCGGCGGCTGCGCAAAGCGGTCATCGCCGACCCCGGCTGGGTGTTCGTGGCCGCCGACGCCGCGCAGCTGGAGCCGCGCATCCTGGCCGCGATGGCGCAGGATCCGGGCATGGCCGAGGCGACGCAGAGCGATGACATGTACGCGGCCCTGGCCGGCGTCTTCGAGGGCTCCCGCGACCAGGCCAAGCTCGGGCTGCTCGGCGCCATGTACGGGCAGACCGGCGGCGGCGCGGCCGAACCGCTGGCCCTGATGCGCCGCCGTTTCCCCAAGGCCACCGCGCTGCTGGACGACGCCGCCCGCGAGGGCGAGCGCGGCCGCCTGGTCCGCTCCCAGCTCGGCCGCACCTGCCCGCCGCCCTCGGAGCGCTGGCAGAGCGCGATCGCCGGGGACGCCGAGGCCGACGCCTCCGACGACAGCAACCGCCGCTCGGGCCAGGTGGCGCGGGCCCGGGGCCGCTTCACTCGCAACTTCGTCATCCAGGCCACCGCCGCCGAATGGGCCGAGGTGCTGCTGGCGCTGCTCCGGCAGCGGCTGCGCGCGCTGGACGGCCCGCAGCTGGTGTTCTTCCAGCACGACGAGGTGCTCGTGCACACGCCGCGCGAGCACGCCCCGGCCGTGGCCGAGATGATCAGCGAGTGCGCCGCCGGCGCCGGCCGGTTGGTCTTCGGCCCTTCGCCGGTACGTTTTCCTATGAGCGTTCACTCTGTGGAGTGTTACGGTGACGCCAAATAGTGCACAACCGGCGACAAGGCGGTCTTAGCGCAGGCAAGCTCGGATGATGTGGAAACCAATGTGGAAGTCGAAGAAGTAGTCCTCCTGTCCGAGGACGGCACCCCCATCGGCACGGCTCCCAAGGCCACGGTGCACACTGCGAACACCCCGCTGCACCTGGCGTTCTCCTGCTACGTCTTCGACGACCAGCACCGGCTGCTGCTGACCCGGCGCGCCGACTCGAAGAAGACCTGGCCCGGAGTGTGGACGAACTCCGCCTGCGGGCATCCCGGTCCGGGGGAGTCGATCGAGGACGCCGTGCGGCGGCGGCTCGCCAGTGAACTGGGTCTGAACATTCCCACGGTCTGGCCGATCCTGCCAGACTTTCGTTACCGCGCGGTAATGCCGAACGGCATCGTGGAGAACGAGATCTGTCCGGTGTTCCGGGGCGCGGTCGCGACGGGAATTACGCCGTCACCAGACCCCGACGAAGTAGGCGAATACCGCTGGATTCCGTGGGCGGATTTCAGTAATCAAGTACTTTCCGGTGCCTTCGAGGTGTCGCCTTGGTGCCGTCTTCAAGTCGAGCAGTTGGCGGCCCGGGATTTCGGCACCTGGATGTATTGATCTTCCTGGTGATCATGTGATCACACAGGGGCTTGTTCGGCACCTGTGATGTCGGGCATCATTGCGCGGTGCCCGATCCCTTTACGTGGTCTTGGGAATTGCTTGACCACGACCATCCGCCGGACCCCCCGCCGGCTGCCGCCTGAGCCCCTATGAGCCCCCACGACTTCAAACCCGTGATGCACCCCGCCGGATTCGACGAACCACTGGCCCGGATCCTCGGCGAGGTCCGCACCGGTCACTGGTTCTCCATGGCCGAGCTTCTGGCGGCCTCCGGCGGCGACCGCCGGCTGCGATGCACCCGCATCGCACTGCTGGCCCAGGTCGCCGCCGCCTCCAACGCGGTCGACGAGTGGGTCGCCGAGCGGCCGTACGACCCGGACGCGGTCGCGATGGCCGCCCGGGTGGCGGTCGAGCGGGCCTGCAAGGCCGTGGCCAACGGCATGGCCCAGGCGCAGTCGCTGGGCCGCCGCGCCGCCGAGCTGTGCGCCGAGGCCGCGGCGATGGATCCGGGCGACCCGGTGCCCTATCTGGGCCGGCTCGCCCTGGCCGCCGGATTCGGCGAGCGCATCGAGGGCCCGGACTCCTGCCCGGTTCCGGGCCCCTGGCACGCTTTCCGCGACCTGTGGCGCATCGACCCGGCCAACCGCGAGGGCTGCCACCGGATGCTCGCCGCGGTCGGCGGCGGTGCGGGCCCCAGCCCCGCCGGCGCGCAGCTGTTCGCCTCCAGCATCGTCAGCAGCGTCGGTCTGAGCGGTCTGTCGCCGCTGCAACTGCTGCCGCTGTACGCGCTGGTCGTCGCCTACGAGTACCGCAAGGCCCAGAACGACGGCCTGGCACACCTGCTGTGGAGCACGGACGCGGCGCGCACCGAGATGGCCCGCGGCTGGAACTGGTTCACCAGCACCGGCAAGGACGACTGGCTGGTCGTGGACCTCTCGCACCTGGCGCACGCCCTGGTCGTCGGAGGACGCTCCGATCTGGCCGCAGACGTGTTCGACGCGCTGGGTCCCTACGGCTCGAACAAGCCGTGGTCAGTGGTTTCGGCGACGGGGGACGCCGTGGAGGAGTTCGTGCGGGCCAGGTCCACCGCGTTGTCGGCAGCAGCGCGGCGCTCCAACCCGTCCGGGCGGCAGCGCGCGGGTCCTTAGCACCGCACCTGCTTTTCGCACCATCTCAGGGGACGTATTCCGCAACGAAATCCGAACCCTGATCCAGAAGTAGCACCATCGCACAGAGCTCATTCGCACCATCGCCAAAAGCACAACCGTCCCCTGTTGGGTCCCGAAGGGAAAACGGAAAAAGAGCATGTCGATGACTGAAAGCTCAGAAAACGCCGCTTGGAGCGAAGCGGACGCCGCAGACGCCGCGCAGTTGCGCGCTATCGGCTACGAACCAGTGCTGTCCCGCAAGATGTCCGGATTCGGCAACTTCGCGATCAGCTTCTCCATCATCTCCATCCTGTCCGGATGTATGACCCTGTTCGGCTTCGGCATGGCCACCGGCGGCCCGGCCGTCATGGTCTGGGGCTGGATCGGCGTCACCATCGCCGTTCTGCTGATCGGCCTGAGCCTGGCCGAGGTCACCAGCGTCTACCCGACTTCCGGGGCGCTGTTCTTCATGGCCCACCGCCTCGGCGGCAAGGGCTGGGGCTGGATCACCGGCTGGCTGAACATGCTGGGCCTGTTCGGCGTCATAGCCGGCATCGACTACGGCGCCGCGGAGTTCATCGGCGCCTTCACCGGTATGGCGTTCGGCTGGACGCCGGACAAGTACGGGCTGATCGCCGTCTTCGCCGGCGTGCTGCTGCTGCACGGCGTGCTGAACACCTTCGGCGTGCGGGTGCTGGACCTGTTCAACCGGGTCAGCGTCTGGTGGCACCTGCTGGGCGTGGCGTTCATCGTGGCGGTGCTGTTCCTCGTCCCGGCCCACCACCAGAGCGCCAGCTTCGTGTTCACGCACTACGCGAACACCACCGGCTTCAAGAGCGCGATCTACGTCAGCGCCATCGGCCTGCTGCTCACCGGCTACACCCTGACCGGCTACGACGCCTCGGCGCACATGTCCGAGGAGACCTCCCAGGCCTCGACGCTGGCGCCGAAGGGCATCGTCCGGTCCATCTGGGTCTCCGGTATCGCAGGCCTGGTCCTGATCGTCGCCTTCCTGTTCTCCATCCAGGGCGGCACCGACTCCTACAACACCGAGTCGGCCGGCTCTGGCTACGGCGGCGCGGTGACGGCTCCGTCGATCATCATGCTCGACGCGCTGGGCCAGCACTGGGCCGAGGTGCTGACGCTGGTCATCATCGTCGCGCAGCTGTGCTGCGGCCTGGCCGCCATCGGCTCCGCCGCGCGCATGGTCTTCGCCTTCTCCCGGGACGGCGCCCTGCCCGGCTCGCCGACCTGGCGCAAGGTCAACCGCTCGGCGGTCCCGACGAACGCCATGTGGCTCGTGGTCGTCGTGGGGTTCCTGCTGGCCCTGCCCTCGCTGTGGACCATCCAGGCCTACGGCGCGGTGACCGCCATCGCCTCGATCGGCTTGGCGCCGGCGTACGTCATCCCCGGATTCCTGCGCGCCCGGCAGGGCAAGAACTTCAAGAAGGGCGCCTGGAACCTGGGCAAGTGGGGTCCGCTGGTCGGCTACACCGCCTCGGTGTGGGTGGTGATCGAGGTCGTGCTGTTCTGCCTGCCGCAGGCCTCGCCGGTCACCGCGCTCACGTTCAACTACGCGCCGATCGCGCTGGTCGGGGCGCTGCTCCTGTCCGGGATCTGGTGGCTGGCCCGCGGCCGGGCCAGTTACGCCCCGCCGGCCGGCGCGGTCGAGGCCGAGCAGTTCGCGGACCTGGACGTCATCTGACGTCATCTGACGTTATCTGAGGTCTGATTCGCTAGCACCATGTGGCGCGCCCCGGTTTCCGGGGCGCGCTTGTTTTGTTCTTATCGCTGATTTCAGCGTGGAGTCGGTAGTCGGGCGAGAAACACCTGGAACGCCGTGGGATCGACCTTCATGGTCCCCGAGTACGGGTAACTCATCTCCCTGACAACTACTAACGACACCACCACCAATGCGGCCAGCGTCATCACCATCACGGTGTGTGCGAAGGAACTGGACAGGCCGAACAGGAACGTGAAGGCGATGGTCACCAGGGCGCTGCCGATGAGGATCGCCCACAACAGCGGCGGCAGCGATTCCTCGGTCTGGTTCAGGCGCTGTCTTCGCTGCTCGGCCATCGACTCCACATGCGTGAGCGCGTGGTCGTAGAGCACCTGCTGCGAGATGTCGGTCGGATGGAAGGCGAAGACGCTGTCCCGGATCTGGTAGACCAGATTCGTGGCCTTCGGGCTCGTCTCGTGCTCGGCCAGCAGCGGCCACTCGTCGTCGATGACGGTGTGCGCGTAGTCCAGCGTCTCGTGCTCTAGCTGCGAGCCCAGCGGCAGCGGCATCTGTCGGGAGATCCAGTAGATGCCGGCGAGCTCGTTGGCCTCCTTGAACGTGGTCTGGTGCGCGGTGTCGTTGTTCGTCCACAGCGCCACCACGACGAACGCCAGCGGCACCGCGAACACCACGGAGACCGTGGCGAAGATGAAGCCGGCGACGTCGTTGTGCGGCTCGCGCCGGTGGTGCGGGATGAAGCGCTCGAACAGGCGCAGGGTGATGAAGGTCAGGATGAGGACGGCGACGATGATGCCGTAGTCCTTGGCGGTCATGACGACCTCCCGGTGCGATGTGGTGCTGTGCGGGTGGTGCTGTGCTTTGTGGTGCTGTGCCGTGCTGTGTGGTGGTGCGGTGGCGCCGTTCCTCGGGGGCTGGCTCGGCCGCGAGATACCTCGAAGCCGAGGTATCTCGGGACCGAGGTGCATCGGTGGCCGGGTACCAGGTGGTCGGCGGCGGCGATGGCGGTGGCGGTCGCGGTTGGCGGCGGTGGCGCCCTAGCTCGTCCGCCGCGTGATCAGCTCGGCGATCGCGTGCAGATCATGTACCGCCGTCTGCTCGACCCCCGGCGCGCGCCGCAGATGAGCGTGGGCCGCCGCGACCCGCGCCGTGGCCTCCGTCGCAGCCCACGCCCTGCCTCCGGCGCGCTCCACGGCCTCGGTCGCCCGCCGCACCTCGTGCTCGGTGAAGTCCCGGCCCAGCGCGTAGAGCCGCGCCAGCTCACTCGCCGCGGCCGACCGCCCCGACAACGCGGCCACCACCGGCAGCGACTTCTTCCGGGCACTGAGATCCGAGCCCACCGGTTTCCCGGTGACCGCCGGATCGCCCCAAATACCGAGTAGGTCGTCGGTCAGCTGGAACGCCGTCCCGATCTCCCGCCCGAACAGATCCAGCGCCGCCACGGCCAAGGGATCGGCGCGTACCGCCAGCGCCCCGAGCGCGCACGCGCACCCCAGCAACGCCCCGGTCTTCTTGCCGGCCATCGTCAGACATTCGTCGAGCGTCACATCGTCGCGCAGCTCGAAGGCGCAGTCCTCGTATTGGCCGTCGCAGATCTCGATGACGCACTCCGCCAGCCGGCTCGCCGCCTCACCGGCGACCAGCCGCAACGCCAGCGCCAGCATCGCGTCGCCGGCCAGGATCGCGTTCTCGGCGCCGAACACGGTCCAGGCGGTCGGGCGGTGGCGACGCGTGTGGTCGCGGTCTATGACGTCGTCGTGCAGGAGGGTGAAGTTGTGGGCCAGCTCGATGGCGGCCGCCGAGGCCAGGACCGACGGGTCGGCAGTCGGCCGCAGACCGCTGCCCCCGACGGCCGTCGCGGCGGCCAGCACCAGCGCGGGCCGCAGCAGCTTGCCTCCGATGCCGCCGAGCACGGCACCGTCGGCGTCCTCCCATCCCAGGTGGTACGCCGCGATCGAGCGCAACCGTCCCGGCAGGGTGTCGACGGCCGCGCGCAGCACCGGCTCGACGGCCTCTCGGGTCCGGCGCAACGTCGCCTCGGCTGTCCCTCCCGGGTCGGCCGTCCTCGCGCGTTGAGCCGGATCGTCGGCTATATCAGGCTGCGACGATTCCCCGGTCGCCTGCCCGGTTTCGGCCGGACCGCCGCCCCCCACCGGCCAGATCGTCCCGGCCACCAGCGGCTCAGCCACGAGGCCGCGCGATCTCGACGTTCTCCAGCACACCGAGCGCGTCCGGCACCAACACCGCCGCCGAGTAGTAGGCGCTCACCAGATAAGAGGTGATGGCCTTCTCGTCGACGCCCATGAACCGCACCGACAGCCCCGGCTGGTACTCGTCCGGGAGCCCGGTCTGGTGCAGCCCGACCACGCCCTGCTCGGCCTCGCCGACGCGCAGCGCCAGGATCGAGGTGGTGTGGCCGTCCAACACTGGGATCTTCGGCACCGGCAGCAGCGGCACGCCGCGCCAGGACGGCACCTGCGTCCCCAGCAGGTCGATGGTCCCCGGGTAGATCCCGCGCTTCGTGCACTCCCGGCCGAACGCGGCGATCGCCTTCGGGTGCGCCAGCAGGAAGCTGGTGTCGCGGCGCAGCGAGAGCAGCTCGTCCAGGTCGTCCGGGGTCGGCGGTCCGGAATGGGTGTGCACGCGCTGCTCGAAGTCGGCGTTGTGCAGCAACCCGAAGCTGCGGTTGTTGACCAGCTCGTCCTCCTGCCGCTCACGCACCGCCTCGACCGTCAGCCGCAGCTGCTGATCCAGCTGACTCATCGGTTTGTTGTAGAGGTCTGCGACACGGGTGTGGATCCGCAACACGGTCTGCGCGACCGACAGCTCGTACTCGCGCGGCTTGAGTTCGTAGTCTGCGAACGTGCCCGGCAGCTCCGCCTCGCCCTCGTGGCCGGCGGCCAGCGCGATCTCGGCCTCGCCGTGCGCGTTCTGCGCTTTGGCGCGGGTATCGCGGTGCGTGGCCAGGTGCGAACGCAACGCCTGTGACCGGTCGATCAGAGCCCTGACCTCCGAGGCCGGCACGGACAGCGCGATGACCGGGGTGACGGCGCGCGCCGTGGTCTTCCAGTGCGGCGCGTGGCCGTTGGTGGCGGCGCCGCCGGAGGCCGTGGTGTGGAACACCTCGTCGCCCAGGTGGTCGCCGTCGGCGAGGTGGCCGTGCACGGCGTGGTCGCCGTACTTGCCCTGGCCGGCCAGGTCCACCTTGCCGTGCGCGATCAGCCACAGGGTGTCCACCGGCGTCCCGGCCTCGGCCAGCGTCTCGCCGGCCCGGAGCTCCCGGGCGGCGAACCGCGAGGCCAGCTCGGTCAGCAACGCCTCGTCGGCGAAGCCGCGCAGCGGCGGCAACTCGGTCAGGGTCGGGGCCAGCACGGTCACGTCGTCGTCGCCGGCCTGGCTGAAGGCCACTCGGCCGCGCCCGACGGCGTGGCTCAGGCGGCGGTTCACCCGGTAGGCGCCGCCGGAGGCCTCGACCCACGGCAGGACGCGTAAAAGCCAGCGTGAGGTGATGCCCTGCATCTGCGGCGGCGTCTTGGTCGTGGTGGCCAGGTTCCGCGCCGCCGCGGTGTCCAGACTCAGTTGACCGCCCTCTGCGGCGGTCTCGGGTGCCGCCGCGCTCTGATCGACCGTCATCGTTCCCCCTCCAAAGCTTATGGATGCTCTCGCCCTCTCATCGTGGGACCGATGTCGGGGTCGGTCTATTACCGCAATGGGTGACAAACGGCGGACGATTCACGAGTGGTCGCGCATTTCCGGGGTGCTGGCGGCTAGCCGGAGCATGTGACATAGTACTGGCGTGAGCGCTGCCGCGAGTGGATCCCCGACGCCCGACGTCGTCGTGATCGGCGCCGGCATGATCGGCGCTGCGTGCGCGTACTACGCGGCGCGCGCCGGTTTCGTGGTCACCGTCCTCGACAGCGGCCCGGTCGCCGGCGGCACCTCTGGCGCGGGGGAGGGGAACCTGCTGGTCTCGGACAAGGAGCCGGGGCCGGAGTTGGACCTGGCGATGCGCTCGCAGGAGCTGTGGCGGGCTTTGGCCGCCGAAGACGACGGCGCATTCGGCGCGAGCTTCGAGTACGAGGCCAAGGGTGGGCTGGTCGTCGCGTTCACGGCAGCGGACTTTGAGGCGCTGCAAGGCTTTGCGGCCACGCAGTTACCTTCGGGCGTCGTCGCCGAGCAGGTGCCCGGCGATCGGTTGACCGAATACGAGCCCTACATCGCCCCGAGCCTGGCCGGTGGCTTCTGGTATCCGCAGGACGCGCAGGTGATGCCCGCGCTGGCCACGGCCCGGCTGCTGAAGGCCTCGGGTGCGCGGGTGCGGTTGGGGAGCGCGGTGACCGGGCTCGTGGTGTCCGGCGGGGCGGTGCGCGGTGTGCGCACGACGTCCGGGGAGATTCCGGCGCGCTTCGTGGTAAACGCCGCCGGTTTCGGGGCGGCCGCGATCGCGGCGATGGTGGGCTCGACGCTGCCAGTGCAGCCGCGGCGCGGGTTCGTGCTGGTGACCGAGCCGTTGCCGGCGATGGTGCGGCACAAGGTGTACTCGGCCGCGTACGTCGCGGACGTTTCGAGCTCCGACGCGGCATTGCAGTCCTCTGCGGTCGTCGAGGGGACGCCGTCGGGCCCGGTGCTGATCGGCGCGAGCCGCGAGCGTGTCGGACTGGACCGGACGCCCTCGTACGAGGCGCTGGGGCGACTGGCGGCTCAGGGGGCTGAGCTGTTCCCGTTCCTGGCCGACGTGAAGGTGCAGCGGTACTACTGCGGGTTCCGGCCCTACCTGCCCGACCACCTGCCCGCGATCGGCCCGGACGCCACCGTCTCAGGGCTCTACCACGCCTGCGGCCACGAGGGCGCCGGCATCGGCCTGGCCCCGGCGACCGGCGAGCTGATCGCGGCGCTACTGGCGGGGGAGCAGCCGGCGCTCGCGGCGGAGCCGTTCCACCCGGCACGGTTCGCACATTCCGACGCAGCCGACGGACACGGGGAGGACTCACAGTGAGCGTCGAGTTCACTTTCGACGGCCGCCCGATGACGGCCCAACCGGGCCAGACCGTCGGCGCGGCGCTGCTGAACGAGGGCATCCGGTCCTGGCGCACGACGCGTTTCGGCGGGCGCCCGCGCGGGCTGTTCTGCGGGATCGGCGTGTGCTTCGACTGCTTGGTGACGGTGAACGGAGAGCCGAACGTGCGCGCGTGCCTAGCGGTGGTCGCGGAGGGGGATGTGGTGCGGACGCAGGTGGGGGACGGGCGCGGCGGCGCGGTGGCCGGTGATGAGCGTGACTGAGCGCGACTTCGACTCCGCAGCCTTTGATCCGCCTGCCTCTGATCCGGCGGCCTCCAGTCCGGCGGCCTCCGGTCCGGCCGCTTTCGATCCGCCCGCCTCGGGTCCGGCCGCCTTCGATCCGGCGGCCTCCGGTCCGCCTGCCTTCGATCCCGCCGCGCCCGAGGACGTCAGCCTCGGCGACCCCGGCCACCTCGGCAGCTTCGACCTGGCCGTCATCGGCGCCGGCCCGGCCGGCATGGCAGCCGCCGCGACCGCGGCCGACCAGGGCCTGCGCGTCGCCCTGATCGACGCCGGCCGCCAACTCGGCGGCCAGTACTTCCGCCACCCGGCCCCCGGCCTGACGGCGTCCTGGCTGCCGAAGCTCTACCACGGCTGGCAGCAGTTCGAGCAGCTGGTGACCCGCGTCGAGACGGCCAGCGGCATCGAGGTCCTGTTCGGCCACCAGGTATGGGCGATCGACCGGTTCACCGACCCCGGATTCAGGGTCCTGACAGACCGCGGCCCCATCGAAGCCCCCTACGTGATCCTGGCGACCGGCGCCTACGAGCGCGTGGTGCCCTTCCCCGGCTGGGACCTCCCCGGCGTCTTCACCGCAGGCGGCGCCCAGGCCCTGCTCAAAGGCAACCTGGTCCTGCCCGGCCGCCGCGTCGTCGTCGCCGGCACCGGCCCCCTCCTCCTCCCGGTGGCCACGGGCCTGGCCACCGCCGGCGCCAAAGTCCTGGGCCTGTACGAAGCCAACAACATCCGCGGCTACGCCAAGAACCCCCTGCCGCTCATCACCAACCCCACCAAACTCACCGAAGGCCTCGACTACGCCCGCCAACTCACCCGGGCCCGCATCCCCGTCCACACCGGCCGCATGATCGTCGAAGCCCAAGGCACCGAAACCCTGGAGGCGGTCGTAGCCGCCCGCCCCGACGGCACCGACCCCCACCGCATCCCCTGCGACACCCTGGCGATCGGCTACGGCCTGGCCCCCCAAATCGACCTCGCCCTCACCCTCGGCGCAGCCCCCACCCACCTCACCGACGGCACCATAGCCCTCCGAGTGAACACCACCCAGCGCACCACCATCCCTGGCCTCTACGCCGCCGGCGAGACCGCAGGCGTCGCCGGCGCCGAAACCGCACTCCTCGAAGGCGAAATCGCCGGCCTCGCCGTAGCACAGGCCGCAGCCCGCGCCCGGCGCGTAGCCGGCAGGGCGGCAGGACTGCCCGTGGATACCTCCGCTGCTTCCGACACTTCCGGCGAGACGCCGGGCACTGATATGCCTGCCTCGCCTGCCTCGCCTGCCTCGCCTGCCTCGCCTGCCTCGCCTGCCTCGCCTGCCTCGCCTGCCTCGCCTGCCGAGGCCAAGCCCACCGGCGGCGTGCTCGGCAGTGCCCGCGCCCGGCTTACTCGTCGCGTATCGCCGAGCCCTGACAGGGCAACGTCCACCAGCCCGCCTGCCGAGGCCAAGCCCGCAGGCCCGCCCGCCGCCCGCAGCAGCATCGCGGCCGCCCGATCCCGGTTCACGCGCCGGTCCGATGCGCCGCTGTCATCGAGCCCTGACGCATTCGGCGCCTCCGACATCCCACCTACCGAGGCCAAATCCGGCGCCGGCATGCTCGGCAGTGCCCGCATCCGGATCTCCCGCCGTTCCGCATCGAGCCCTGAAACTGCGGCCCCCTCCAGCCCGCCTGCCGACGCCAAGCCTGCTGCCCGCGGCCCGCTCACCGCAGCCCGAGCCCGCGTCTCGCGCCGTAACACCCTCGCCTCCGAGACCTCGGCCGCTGATGCGACCGCCGCGACCCCGCCCCCGAATCTCCCCACCCTCCTCCGTCGCCGTGCCCGCCAACGCGCTCTCGCCGACCTCCTCCGTGCCCGCCATCCGATTCCGGCCGCTTGGCGCGAGCACCTGGCCGACGACACCGTCGTCTGCCGCTGCGAGGAGGTGACCGCCTCCGCCATCACCGAGGCGGTCACCGACCTCGGCGCCGGCGACGCCCGGACCGTCAAGCTCCTCACCCGCGCCGGCATGGGCTGGTGCCAGGGCCGCGTGTGTGGCTACGCCCTCGCCTGCCTGGCCCGCCCCGACGCGGACGCCGACGCCGCCGACCCCGCATCCCCCTCCGCCGCCGACCTCCTCGCCGCCGCGAAGCGCCCGCTGGCGCGCCCCGTCCCGCTCGGTGTCCTGGCCGAGCAAGACCGAAGGAACAAGTAGCCCATGTCCCGCATGCCCTGGCACGGCGTCGTCGTCGCCACCGCTCTGCCCTTCCGCGAAGACCTGTCCGTGGACCTCGACGCCTACGCCGAGAACCTGCGCAGCCTCATCGACGCCGGGTGCGACGGCGTGTGCCCCAACGGCTCGCTCGGCGAGTACCAGACGCTGACCGACGACGAGCGCGCCGCCGTCGTACGCACCGCGGTCGAGACGGTCGGCGGCGACCGGGTGCTGGCCGGCGTCGCCGCGTACGGGTCGATGGAGTCGCGGCGCTGGGCCGAGCAGGCCGCCGAGGCCGGGGCCGGCGCGGTCATGCTGCTGCCCCCGAACGCCTACCGCGCCGACGAGCGCTCGGTCATCGCGCACTACAAGGCGGTCGGCGAGGTCGGCATCCCGATCGTGGCCTACAACAACCCCTTCGACACCAAGGTCGACCTCGTCCCCGAACTCCTCCAGCAGCTCCACGAGGCCGGCTACATCCGCGCCATCAAGGAGTTCTCCGGCGACACCCGCCGCGCCTACCGCATCAAGGAGCTGGCACCGGAGCTCGACCTGCTCATCGGCGCCGACGACGTCCTGCTCGAACTCGCCCTGGCCGGCGCCGCCGGCTGGGTCTCCGGCTACCCGAACGCGATCCCGCACGCCTGCGTCGACCTCTACCACGCCGCCATCACCGGGGACCTGCAGACCGCCCTGCCCCTCTACCGCGAACTCCACCCCCTCCTGCGCTGGGACTCGCGCACCGAGTTCGTCCAGGCCATCAAGCTCTCCATGGACCTCGCAGGCCGACAGGGCGGCGGCTGCCGCCCGCCCCGCCTCCCGCTGCTGCCGGAGCAGTTCGACACGATCAAGGCCGACACCCTCCGCGTCCTGCCGCTGGAGGACCAGGCCCGCGAGCGGAAGCAGGGCTGATGCGCACCAAGCACGTCTACCACGCGGTCGACTCCCACACCGAGGGCATGCCGACCCGCGTCATCACCGGCGGTGTCGGCGTCGTGCCCGGCGAGACCATGATGGCCAAGCGCCTGTACTTCATGGAGCACCTGGACCACCTCCGCACGCTCCTGATGTACGAGCCCCGGGGCCACGCCGCCATGTCCGGCGCGATCCTGCAGCCCCCGACACGCCCCGACGCCGACTACGGCGTGCTCTACATCGAGGTCTCCGGCCTGCTCCCGATGTGCGGCCACGGCACCATCGGCGTGGCCACCGTCCTGGTCGAGACCGGCATGGTGCCGGTGGTCGAGCCGGTCACCACGGTGCGCCTGGACACCCCGGCCGGCCTGATCCTCGCCGACGTGCAGGTCGAGGACGGCGCCGCCAAGTCCGTCACCATCCGCAACGTCCCCAGCTTCGCCGAACGCCTCGACGCCCAGGTCGACGTCCCCGGCTTCGGCACCATTGGCTACGACCTGGCCTACGGCGGCAACTTCTACGCCATCGTCGACCTGGACGCCTACAAACTCCCGTTCGACCACGCCGCCAAGAACGAGATCATCGCCGCCGGCCTGGCCACCATGGACGCCATCAACGCCGCCGACGAACCCGTCCACCCCCTCGACGACAGCATCCGGGCCGTCCACCACGTCTACTTCCGAGCCCCGGGCTCCACAGCCCAGCACTCACGCCACGCCATGGCCATCCACCCGGGCTGGTTCGACCGCTCCCCATGCGGCACCGGCACCTCGGCCCGCATGGCGCAGCTGCACGCCCGCGGCGAACTGGCCCTGAACACCGACTTCATCAACGAGTCCTTCATCGGCACCCGCTTCATCGGCCGCCTGGTCGAGCAGACCGACGTCGCCGGCCGCCCGGCGGTGATCCCCACGGTCACCGGCCGGGCCTGGGTGACCGGAACCGCGCAGTATTTCCTGGACCCGACCGATCCCTTCCCCGCAGGGTTCCTGATCTGAGATCACACCTGAAGGCCTGTATTCATCGACGAAGATCTGTGTTATCGCATCAATCAGCGGATAGGGTTCCGACCATGCCAGACAGGACTACCAGCAGCGCCGCGGTCTTCGCCGGCACGGCCCCCGGGCCCGACCCGGACCGCGGCCCGGCGCTGAACCTGCCCCGCGTGCTGGGCCACAACTCGCTGCGCGAACAGGTCTCGCACGCCCTGCGCGCGGCCCTGATCGCCGGCGAGCTGCGGCCCGGGGTCGTCTACTCGGCACCGGTCCTGGCCGCCGGCTTCGGAGTGTCGGCGACGCCGGTCCGCGAGGCCATGCTCGACCTGGCGAAGGAGGGCCTGGTCGAGGTCGTCCGCAACAAGGGCTTCCGGGTCACCGAGCTCTCCGAGGCCGACCTCGACCAGTTCACCGAGATCAGGGCCCTGATCGAGGTGCCGGTGGTGACCGGCCTGGCCCGCAGCGCGCCGCCGGCCGACCTGCAGGGGCTGCGACCGGCGGCCGAGGCCATCGTCACGGCGGCCAAGGCCCGCGACCTGATCGGCTACGTCGAGGCCGACCAGGCCTTCCACCTGGCGCTGCTCGGCCTGTCCGGCAACCCGCACCTGGTCGAAGTCGTGAGCGACCTGCGGAACCGGTCGCGGTTGTACGGCCTGCCGTCGCTGGCCGACGCCGGCGTCCTCGCCGCCTCGGCTGAGGAACACGTGGCGCTCGTTGACGCGCTGGTTGCCCGCGATGCGGACTTGGTTGAGGAGCTGATGACGACGCACCTGACGCACGTGCGGTCCATTTGGGCGGGGCGGGAGTAGCGACGGCTTGGCGTGGCCGCCAGGGCGGCGGCGAGGTGGTCGCGTGCTTGGCGGTTCCATCGGGTTCAGGAGCGGCTTCCTTTCGAGGTGCTTCGGGTTCGGTTGGCGGGCGTGTCAGGTGGCTGTCGGAGGGCATGTCCCTAGGCCGGACCCTGGCGCTTGGGGGTGGCGCCGGGGTCCGGCTGTTGGGTTGTGGTGCGGTGCCCGCCCCTTGCGGGGCCTGCTCGATGCGGGGCGATCCCCCACTGTGCCTCCGACTTGGCCGAAGTCGAAGGCTCTTTATCGCCTCGCTTCGAGCAGTCGACGACGCGAGGTCATCGAGGGCGTTGGGCGGCCGGCCCCGGGGCGGGCGCGGCGAGCTCTGTCCGCGCACGACCGGTGACGACCGTCGATCCTGGGGCCACCGGGTAGACCTGGCGTTGGGTGGTGGCCTTTGGACTGTCTCAATAGTGCGTGAAGACCACATATCGGACATCGGGTGAATGGCGTAGATCGTGCTGCGCAGATCAGCCGAGGCCGAATGAGTGACCTGCGGCGGGGGGTAGGGCTCTGATGCTGCGGGCAGGGGTGCGGGGTCTGGGCCGGGCCACGTGCCCGGGCTACTCAGCCCCTGGCTCCGCGCCCCCCCCGGCTCAAGATCCCACGCCCTCAGCCCAGGCTCCGCGTCCCTCAGGTCGAGATCCCGGCGCGGCCGATCGGCGCGACCGTGCTGTTCGCGACGCTCCGCGAAGGGCGTTCTACCAGCGTCAAATGGTCGTGCGATAAGCGATCAGCTCTCAGGCTGCAGACGCTCGCGGGCTGCCGAGAGCCGCTGATCGTAGTCAGCGGCGAACAGCTCGGGCAGCGACTTGTCCAATGTCCCGGAGATTTTGTGGATCGGCGCCCACACTGCCGGATCATCAATCATCTGGCCAAGGTCCGTCATCTGAAGGCGGTCCAGCCAGTGCGACAACACCAACGCCTCGTCGCTCGTCAGCTTGATCGTCACGTCCTCATCGACCACGAACACCTCCAGTGCCAGCCCTTACAGGCCACGCCAAGCTATCCAGCTACTTGGCGAAAGGCATAGGGGCACCCCCGTGCCCTCGGAGCCCGGAGCGCCGAGACCCGGAGCCCCGAGACCCGGAGCCCCGAGACCCGGAGCCCCGAGACCCAGGGCACGAGGGCCGGGGCACGGGGCCCCGGGCCCGAACCCCGAACCCCGAACCCCGAACCCCGAACCCCGAACCCCGAACCCCGCACCTCACCCCGCGTGTTCCGCCATCCAGGCCTCGACGTCGTCGGCCTCGCGCGGTAGCGCCTGGGACATCAGCACTGCGCCGTCGTCGGTGATCAGCAGGTCGTCCTCGATGCGGATGCCGATGCCGCGGAGTTCCTGCGGCAGGGTCAGGTCGTCGGGTTGGAGGTAGAGGCCGGGTTCGACGGTGAGGACGTTGCCTGCTGCGAGTGTGCCGTCCACGTACTCCTCGGCGCGGGCTTTGGCGCAGTCGTGGACGTCGAGGCCGAGCATGTGGCCGCTGCCGCACAGGGTGTAGCGGCGGTAGAGGCCCACCTCGGGGTCCATCGCCTCTTCTAGCGACGTCTTCAGGATGCCCATGTTGATCAGGCCGGTGGCGATGGTGCGCATGGCGGCCCAGTGGAAGTCGCGGAACTTTGCTCCGGGGCGGAGGGTTGCGATGCCGGCGTTCTGGGCTGACAGGACCAGGTTGTACAGGTCGCGCTGGAGGGGGGTGAAGGTGCCGGAGATCGGGAGGGTGCGGGTGATGTCGGCGGTGTAGAGGCTGTCGGCCTCGACGCCGGCGTCGAGCAGGAGTAGCTCGCCGGCGTTCAGGGTGCCGGTGTTGGCCGTCCAGTGCAGGACGCAGGCGTGGGCGCCGCCGCCGACGATGGTGTTGTAGCCCACGTCGTTGCCTTCGATGCGGGCGCGGTTGTTGAAGGCTCCTTCGACCCAGCGTTCGCCGCGGGGCTTGCCGATGGTGGTGGGCAGGATGCGGGCGACGTCCTGGAAGCCCAGGGTGGTGGCGTCCACGGCGGCTTGGAGCTGCTCGACTTCCCACGCGTCCTTCACCAGTCGGAGCTCGGACAGGTAGGCGGTGAACTCGGCGTCGGGCTCCGGGCGTGCGGCGACCAGGGTGTCCACGCGCGGGTCGACGCCGCGCAGTACGCGGGTGGGGACTGAGGCGCCGGAGAGCTTGTCGGCGAGGCGGTTCAGGTTCTCCGTCGCGATGCCGTAGAGCTCCGTGCTCTCGCTGAGGGAGGGGCGGCGGCCTTCCCACATCTCGCCGAGGCGGCGGTCGCGGAACGCCTCGCCGTTGTCGCGGGAGGAGCGGTCGTGGGCGAACAGGATCGCGTCGTGGCCCGAGCCGTTCGGCTCGAAGACGAGGACGCCCTCCAGGAGCTGGCTGCCGGTCAGGTGCACGAAGGCGGTGTGCGCGCGGTAGTGCCAGAAGGTGTCGTTGCTGCGCAGCTTCTCCGTGCCGGCCGGCACGATCAGGCGCTCGCCGGGGAAGCGGGCCGAGACGGCCTCGCGGCGGCGGCCGGTCCACGCCGAGGCCGGCACCGGGCCCAGATCCGGCAACGGCGAGGGCGCCCACTGCGTGGCCATGAACGCCGCGAGGGCGTCGGTGACCGGCAGGTCGTGGCTGCCGGTGGCGAACTTCGACAGGTTCGGGTCGCTGGACACTGCGGCGGCTCCTGGAGTGCGAAGGGTCGGGACGGTGCGGGATGGCCGGGACGCGCGGTGCGGGACGGCGCGGCTGCGGGTTCCGCAGTGTGCAATGTTACATTCCACGGCGCGGTGCGGTAACCCCCGCGGGGGTGGGGCGAACGCTACCTGTGGGTGGAGGCTTGGTGGTGCGCGGGTGCAGATCGCGATGGCTGGGGTGGGGCGGAGTCGGCTGTGGGAAGTCGAGCCAGGTCTCGTGGACGGAGGTCTCGTGGTCGGAAGACGGAGGCGGATCGGGCCGGGGAATCAGGCACGCGGGCCCTCGCCGCCATGCGACGACGAGGGCCCGCGCGTAAACGTGCGTGGTGCGTAAAGCGTGCAGAGCGTGTAAGGGTGCAGAGCGCTTAGAGAGTGCTCACGGCGTGAGCCGGTGCAGGTCCCGAGGGAACAGCGCGGTCCGGCGCAGGTTGTCCGCCTCCGTCAGCCGCATCGTCCAGCGCTCCAGGCCCAGGGCGAAGCCGCCGTGCGGCGGCATCCCGTGCTTGAAGTTCGCCAGGTAGCCCTCGTATGCCTCGGTCGTCTCCCCGCGCGCAGTGAGCGCCGCCACGTAGTCCTCGTAGCGGTGCAGTCGCTGTCCGCCGGTGATCAGCTCCAGGCCGCGGAAGAGCAGGTCGAAGGTGTTCGAGTACCGTGGCCGGTCCGGTTGCGGGTGCGTGTAGAACGGCCGCTTGACCATCGGGTATCCGGTGACGAACAGGAACTCGCTGCCGAACTCGCGCAGTGCCCACTCGCTCAGCTCGCGCTCGTTGGCGGGGGACAGGTCGGGCTCGTCCTCGCCGAGCATCTCCATCGCGTCCGCGAAGTGGATCTCGGGGATCTGCTCCGGTACCACCGGCACCTTCACGCCGAGCAGGTCCACCGCGGCCTGCGCGCGTTCGGTGACGGCGGCGGCCATGCCGGCCAGTGCCTGCCGGACCACCGTCATCACGTCGCGGTGGTCGGTGATGAAGCCGAGTTCGGCGTCCAGGCTCGTGTACTGCGCCAGGTGGCGGGCGGTGTCGGAGGGCTCGGCGCGGAAGACCGGGCCGGTCTCGTAGACGCGCTCGAAGACGCCGACCATCGCCTGCTTGAAGAACTGCGGCGACTGCGCCAGGTACGCCTTGCGGCCGAACCAGTCCAGGGCGAAGACGTTGGCGCCGGATTCGGTGGCCGAGCCGACGATCTTCGGGGTGTGGATCTCGGTGAAGCCCTCGGCTTCCAGGGCGGTGCGGAAGCCCGCGACGGAGGCGGCCGCGATCTGGAACGGGGCGTTCAGGAGCGGGTGGCGCAGGGTCACCGGGGCGCCGTCCAGGATGGTCGGCAGTGAGGCGGTCACGGTCGGCCGGTAGATCTCCAGCGGCGGCGTCTCGGCCGGGCTGGACAGCAGCTCGACTTGGGGGCCCGAAGCCGGTGCGACGACCTCCACACCGCCGGGCGCCTGTTCGTTGGCCGTCACGATCCCGACGAAGGACAGCACGGTCTCCTCGGGGATGTCGCGTAGTTGCTCGGCGACGGTACCCGGCAGGACGGCCTGGGTCAGGCCGCTGCGGTCGCGCAGGATCAGGAACGTGACGTTCTTCAGCTCACGGCGGCGGTGCAGCCAGCCGGACACCTGGACGGTTTCACCTACGTGCGCCGACATCTCGGACGCGAGTACGCGGTGGATCATTTGGAGCCCTCCCAAGGGCCTCGAAGTGATCCCTTGGGGGTGCGGGCGATAAGGGAATCGCGGTACCACCGCACCTTCGCCGCGGCTTGCGGCCGCGACCTCGTGGCGGCCCGGTGACGGTGGCCATCCGGCGGGGCATTGCCTCCCCGCACTCGGGAGGGTCTTCGCCTCGGGACGCGGGGCCGTCTTCCCAGCTGCCGACGGCTCTCTGGACCCGCGCGGATCCGAGGCTACTCGTCTCCTTCAACGTGTTGGAGCGATCTTAGCTCCCGCGAAAGTCACGAACAATCGAATACCCCGCTCGGCGCGGCGGCCTTGGCGGCGTGAGCGGTAGACGTAGTAGACGTAGTAGAGGTAGACGCGGAGGTAGAGGTAGAGCGGGGAACAGAGACGGAAACCAGGCCCGGCACGCCATGACAGTGCCCAGTGACCCACGAGTCACGGTCCTTCGCCGCAGTGCTACGGCCGCCCATGCGCATCCCGGTCACCACGACGTAGCGCACCTGCCCGGTGCGCACGAGCGCCGCCAGCCCCTGCGCGGTCGGCGCCGGGGCGTCGCTTGTGAAGCCGCCCATGGGGAGGACCGGGACGTTGTGCGCCAGGTAAGTAGCCGCGGCCATCGAGCCGTCGACAGCGGCGGCATAGGGGCGTCCGCCGCGGTTGTGCTCCAGGAAGCGGAGCACCTGCGGGTCGGGGCCCTGACCGAAGTCGCGCAGGCCGCGCTCGATCTCGTCGTTGACGGCCGCGCTGGTCTTCCGGCCCCCGAACATCGACTGCGGCGGTCCGGCGGAGGCAGCGACGCTGCCCATCATGTCGCCCCGGCGAGTGAGTACTGAGGACGCCCACACGGCTGGTGCGGCTAGTGCGGCGGTCGCGACGGCCAGGGCTGACAGTGCGCCGACGGCGCGGTTGCGGGAGATGCGGGCCCAAGGGGTCAGGGCGATCGCCAGGACGGCGGCGGCGAGGACGAACCAGCGGAGCCAGGGCTGGTAGTGGGGAGTCTCGCGGCTTGCGAAGAACGCCCAGCCACCGGTCACGGCGACGAGCGCCGGAAGCTGCCAGGCCCGGCCGCGGGCGGCGGCGATGAAGGCGGCGCCGGCGAGGGCGGCGACCGGCGGGGCGAGGGTGGAGGTGTAGTAGGAGTGGATGCCGGTGGCTGCGCAGAAGGCCAGTCCGTAGATGCCTAGCCAGCCGCCCCAGAGCAGGTAGCCGGCGAGTGCCTTCTGGCGCGCGCGGTCTGCGGCGGTCGGCTGAAGGCTCGCCGGGGCCGCATCACCGGGCTCCTGCTGCGGGATCGCGACGGCCGTCGGGGCGGCGGTGGTCGGATCCTGCGCCGAAGTCGTCGTAGCCGCCGGAGTGGCCGGCTGGTGCGCTGAGTCTGCTTCGGCGAGCGCGCCAAGCGCAGCCCGCGCAGCGAGCCCAGCCCGTACGGTGAGCCCAGCCCGCCGCCCCCGCCAAGCCACCCACAACCCCGCACCCAACCCCGCCACCGCCGCCGGCACCAGCCAGCTGATCTGCCCCGCCGAAGCCGCCCCGAAGATCCGCCCGAGCCCCGCCGGGCCACCGGCCCCCGACAGCACCGCGCCGCCAGCCAGCGGGTCGGTCCCGGCGCCCTGGCCGCCGATGCGGCCGAAGCCGTTGTACTGGAACACCATCTCCCACACCGAGTTGTGCACCGACCCGTCGATGTAGGGGCGCTGCGAGGCCGGGGTCAGCGTCACGAACACCATCCACGCCAGCGACACCGCCGCCACCAGAGCCCCGTACGCCGCCGCCCGGCCCAGGCGCCACCAGCGCGTGCCGGCGCCGAGCAGGAAGCACGTCCCGGCGAAGACCGGCACGACTAGCAGCGCCTGCCCCATCTTCACGTTGAACGCCACGCCCAGCCACACCGCCGAGGCCGCCAGCCACCAGGCGGCGCGCCGTCCGCCGTCGGCCCAGCGCCACAGCGCGTGCGCCGCGACGACCATGAAGAACACCATCAGCGCGTCGGGGATGTTCGTGCGCGACAGCGCCACGGTCACCGGGGTCAGCGTGTAGCCGACGGCCGCGGCGTACCCGGCGCCTCGGCCGGCCCAGCGCCGCACCGTGACGAACAGCAGCGGCACGCACGCCGTGGCCGCCAACACCTGCGGCAGCAGCACCGCCCAGGGGTGGAACCCGAACATCCGCACCGACAGCGCCTGCACCCAGAACGCGCCGGGCAGCTTGTCGGTGGTGATGAAGCCCGCCGGGTCGAAGGCCCCGTAGACGAAGTCGTGCCAGTTCGCGCCCATCGAGCGGACGGCCGCCGTGTAGTAGGGGTGCGTCCGTCCGTGCTGGAAGCCCCACCCGAACATCACCGCGGCCAGCGCTGTGAGGGCTGCGACCAGGGCCCGATCCGAGGACCGTCGAGAAATCCACGCCATGTCCGGTCAACGAGCATGATCAGGGCGAGTCACCGTGAAGTTACGAAACTGTCATCGAATACAGAAGAATGGGACTCTTAGGGCGCCCGATAAAGACGATGATCATTCATGCTCGGAATCTGCGCGAACGAGCATCGCGGTGAGCGGATCGCGCGCTACTGTGTCCCCATGCGCCAAGAAGACCGCCTCGGAGCCATCCTCGCCCTGCTGGCCGACCACGGTTCGGTCGGTGTGGTGGAAACCGCCGAGCGCCTGGGCACTTCCCAGGCCACGATCCGCCGCGACCTGCAGGCCCTGGAGGAACAGGGTCTGGTCAAGCGCACGCACGGCGGCGCCGTCCCGGCCGGCGTGCTGTATGAGCTGCCCATGCGCTACCGCGGTGCGCGCCAGCAGGAGGAGAAGAGCCGGATCGCCGAGCTCGCGGCCGGTCTGATCGACGAGAGCGCGGCGACCGTGGGCCTGTGCGGGGGCACGACCACCAGCGAGGTGGCGCGGTTCCTGGGCATGCGCGGCGGTCTGAAGATCGTCACCAACGCTCTGAACATCGCCGCCGAGCTGGCGCTGCGTCCGGCCATAGACCTGGTGGTCACCGGCGGCACCGTGCGCACCGAGTCCTACGAGCTGATCGGCCCCGTCGCCGAGCGGGCGCTGGAGGGCTTCAACCTGGACGCCTCGTTCCTGGGCGTCGGCGGGGTCAGCGCGGCGGCCGGCGTCACCACGCACCACGAGGTCGAGGCGCAGACCAACCGCGCCATGATCCTGCAGTCGGCGCGCGTGATCGTGGTCGCCGACGGCACCAAGGTCGGGCGCCGGGCCTTCGCGCGCATCGCCGAGGCCGCGCTCGTCTCGGATCTGGTCACCGATCCCAGCGCCGACCCCGCGGAGCTGGACGCGCTGCGGGAGCTCGGGGTCCGGATCCATCTCGCGGACTGAGCCGGGCTGAGCCGGACTGATCAGACTGAGCGGGCCTGCCAGGTCGGGCCGGCACCCGCGCGGGCTGACCCCCGAGCGCACTCACCCCTGCGCCGAATCATCCGCCAGGTCGCGCCGCGCGGCGGCTGACCACCGGGTATTTCTTCCTGCTTGATTCTGCTCGACTTGTCTGGCTATCGTTCAGATATAAGCACGGGAGAAGCTCGCAGCCTGGGGAGAGAAGCCATGTCCGGATCCGAACACGTCGACGCCGAGATAGCGAGCCAGCCGGACACCTGGCGCCGGGCCGCCGCCCTCGCCGTCGGCCCGACCGCCGAGGCGCTGCCGCAGAAGGGCGAGCGCGTCGCGGTCGTCGGCTGCGGCACCTCGCTCTACATGGCGCAGGCCTACGCCGTGCTGCGCGAGCAGGCCGGCCTCGGCGACACCGACGCCTTCGCCGCCTCGGAGTTCCCCTTCGGCCGCGCCTACGACCGCGTGGTCGCGCTCAGCCGCTCCGGCACCACGACCGAGGTGCTGGAACTGCTCCAGCGCCTCAAGGGCGTCATTCCGACCGTCGCTGTGATCGCCGACCCCGACACCCCGGCCCCGGCGCTGGCCGACCGGACCATCGTGCTGGACTTCGCCGACGAGAAGTCGGTCGTGCAGACCCGCTTCGCGACCACCGCGCTGACCCTGTTCCGCGCGCACGTCGCCGCGCAGTCCGGCACCGCCTTCGACCTGGAGAAGATCGTCGCCGACGCCCGGCGCTGCGTCAGCGAGCCGCTGCCGGACGGGATCCTGGACAAGACCCAGTTCGCCTTCCTCGGCCGGGGCTGGACCGTCGGGCTGGCGAACGAGGCCGGGCTGAAGATGACCGAGGCCTCGCTCACCTGGACCCAGTCCTACCCGGCGATGGAGTACCGGCACGGGCCGATCAGCATCGCCTCCCCGGGTACGGTGACCTGGATGCTCGGCGAGGCCCCGCGCGGGTTGGCCGAGCAGGTGGAGGCCACCGGCGGGCAGTGGCTGGACGGCACCGCGGACGGCACCGCCGGCGGCCGCGACCCGCTGGCCGAGCTGATCCGGATCCAGCGGCTGGCCGTGGCGCTCGGCGCGCGCAAGGGCCTGGAGGTCGACAACCCGCGCAACCTGACCCGCTCCGTCGTCCTGTCCGAGGTTTGAGATGTCCGATCCTGAGCAGCGGTACGCGCTGGCCCTCGACGTCGGCGGTACCGGCATCAAGGCCGGCCTGGTCGCCGCCGACGGCACGCTGAGGCGCACCTGGCGGCGCGCCACCCGCATCGAGCGCGGCCCGCAGGCCGTCATCGACACGATCGCGGACTTCGCCGCCGAGCTGGTCGAGGAAGCCGCCGCTGACGGCACGCCAGTCGTCGCGGCCGGCTTCGCGCTGCCCGGGATCATCAATGAGCAGACCGGTGTCGGGGTGTTCTCCGCCACCGTCGGCTGGCGCGACGTGCCGTTCGGCGAGCTGCTCGGCAAGCGCCTGGCCGTGCCGGTCGCGATCGGCCACGACGTGCGCGCCGGGGGAGTGGCCGAGGCCCGCATCGGCGCCGGCCGCGGCTCCGCGCGCTCCATCTTCCTGCCGCTGGGCACCAGCATCGGCGGCGCGATCATGATCGACGGCGTGCCGAACCTCGGCCCGCACGGCATGGGCGGCGAGTTCGGGCACATCGTGGTCCGCCCCGGCGGCCTGCCCTGCGGCTGCGGCCTGCACGGGTGCCTGGCGCAGTACTCCTCGGCCGGCGCGGTCGCGGCGCGCTACGCACAGGCCGCCGGCACGCCGAACGCCGGCGCCCTGGACGTCGCCGCGCGCCTGGCCACCGGCGACCCGATCGCCCGCCGCATCTGGGACGAGGCGGTCGATGCCCTGGCCGACGCGCTCCTGACCACCGCCGCGCTGCTCGACCCGGACCGCGTGGTCGTCGGCGGCGGCCTGGCCGAGGCCGGCGAGGCGCTGATGGTGCCGCTGGCCGAGGCGCTGGCGGGCAAGGCGACGTACCACGTGCTGCCGGAGCTGGTCACCGCCGAGCTCGGCGACCTGGCCGGCTGCCTGGGCGCGGGGCTGCTGGCGTGGGACCTGGTTCCTCAGGACCTGGCGCCGTGATAGTCACGCTCACGCTCAACCCGGCTCTGGACATCACATATACGGTCCCTGCTTTGCTACCGGGGACCACGCACCGGCCGCACGTGCATGCCCAGGCCGGCGGCAAGGGTGTGAACGTCGCCCGGACCCTGCACGCGCTGGGCCGCGAGACGGTCGCGGTCCTGCCGCTCGGCGGCTTCGACGGCGAAGCGATACGCGCGGAGCTGGAAGCGTCGGGGGTCCCGCACCATGTCATACCGATCGCCGGAGCGACTCGGCGAACAGTGACGGTCGTCGAGGAATCCGGGCTAGCGACCGGGTTCAACGAGGCCGGGCCTGAGATCGGCGCCGACGAGTGGGCCGAGATATGTGCGGCCGTCGCCTCGCTGCTGGAGACCGCGGTGCTCGACGACGCCGCGGTGCTGGTGTTGTCGGGCAAGCTGCCGCAAGGGCTGGCCGAGGACGCCTACGCCTCGCTGGTGGAACTGGCCGACGGGTTCGGGGTCCCGACGATTCTGGACACCGAAGGCGCGCCGCTGCTGGCCGCGTTGTCGGCGGGGCCGGCGATCGTGAAGCCGAACGCGCACGAACTGCTCGACGCCACCGGCCTGACCGACCCGGTCGCCGCCGCCGCGGAACTGCTGAAGCGGGGCGCCCGCGCCGTCGTCTCCTCCCACGGCCCCGACGGCCTCACCGCCCTGACCGCCGAGGGCACCTGGACCGCCCGCCCGCCGCGCGTCGACGGCGGCAACCCCACCGGCGCCGGCGACGCCTCGGTCGCGGCGCTGGCCGTCGGCTTGGCCGAGGGCCTGGGTGACGGCAACGCGTGGCCCGAGGTGCTCGCCGACGCGGCGGCGCTGTCGGCGGCGACAGTGCTCACCGCGCGCGCCGGGGTGTTCGACGCCGACGCCTATCGGCGATTCCGCTCCGAGATCAGCGCTCAGCGCTCAGCCTGAAGACTGAAACTAAGGACCCCCATGCCTCTGAAGCCCACCGGCGACCTCATCACCGCCGCCCGTGCCGAGCGCCGCGCCCTGGCCGCGTTCAACGTCATCACCCTCGAACACGCCGAGGCCATCGTCGCCGCCGCCGAGACCGCACAATCGCCGGTGATCCTGCAGATCTCCGAGAACGCCGTGAAGTTCCACCACGGCCGCCTCACGCCGATCGCGCGCGCCTGCGCCGCCGTCGCCGAGGCCGCGGGCATCGAGGTCGCGCTGCACCTGGACCACGTCGAGGATCCCGCGCTGCTGCGCCAGGCCGCCGACCACGGCTTCGGCTCGGCCATGTTCGACGGCTCGCACCTGCCCTACGCCGAGAACGTGCAGGCCACCCGCGAGGCCGCCGACTGGGCCCACTCCCGCGGACTGTGGCTGGAGGCCGAGCTCGGCAAGGTCGGCGGCAAGGACGGGGAGCCGCCGCTGTCGGCGCACGCCCCCGGCGCGCGCACCGACCCCGACGAGGCGCGCGAGTTCGTCGCCGCGACCGGCGTGGACGCCCTGGCCGTGGCCGTCGGCAGCTCGCACGCCATGACCGACCGCAGCGCCGTGCTCGACCACGAGCTCATAGCCCGGCTGCGCGCCGCGGTCGGCGTCCCGCTGGTGCTGCACGGCTCCTCCGGCGTGCCGGACGAGGAACTGGCGCGCGCCGTCGCCGGGGGAGTGGTCAAGGTGAACATCGGCACCGCGCTGAACATCGCCTTCACCGGCGCCGTGCGCGCGTGGCTGGAGCAGGCCCCGGCCAACGCCGTCGACCCGCGCAAGTACTTGGCTCCCGCGCGTGAGGACATGGCCGAGACGGCGGCGCACTTCATCAATGTGCTGTCGGTGCTGTCGCCGGACGCCGATCAGGAGGGCTACTAGCCGATCAGGAGGACGACTAGCAGCGGCACTGGCGCCTCGGGGGTCGGCTGGGCCAGCATAAGCGCCACAGTCGTACGCGGCCCGAACACGAAGAACGGCGGATGATGGCGAACCCTGAGATATCCAGCACGCAGGAACCGGGCCTTGCGGCGGTTCCGGCCCAGGGAGGTCCCGCCGGCGCGGTCGAGGCCACACAGCCGGCGGACGGCGCACAGCCGGTCGAGGCCTCCGGGGCAGCCACGGTGCGTCAGGGGCGGGCTCTAGGTGACGGTGAGGCCGGCCAATCCGCCGAACCCCGCCGCCGCCCGGCTCCGACGCAGGCCTCCTACGAGGCCGAACCCGAGCGCATGCCGCTCCTGGCGCGCGTCCTGCTCGCCGACCTGGCCGTCGCGGTCGTGGCCCTGCTCGTGCTGTTCGTGATCGAGGTCCAGCGCTTCGGCGACGCCACCTTGCACCTGCGCCGCGAGGCCTGGGGCGAGGACCTGGTCGTGCTGTTCGGGGTGTCGGTCGTGTTCGGCGTGGTCACGTACCTGTTGTTCCGTGCCAGGCACCTGCGCGTGGCGGTCGTGCAGACCGTCGTGACGGCCCTGATCCTGGCCGCCGCCGTCACCTCGGCCGCGACCGGCGACCCCAAGCCGACCTCCGCCGACGTCCCGACCACCAGCACGTCGGGCAACCCGGGCTGAGGTCTGAACTCTGATCCACTGAGGCGGCGGAATCTCACTCCGCCGCCGGCACCACCCGGCGCAGCAGATCCCGCAGCGTCTTCCGCTCGCTCCCGCTCAGTCCGGCCAGCGGCTCCGCGGCGAACGTCAGCCCGCCCCACACCGCGTCGAACGACGCGCGCCCGAGTTCGGTCGCTGTGATTCTCTTCACCCTGCGGTCCTCCGGATCCGGCTCCCGCGTCACCAGCCCGCGCGCCTCCATCCGGTCCACCAGCCCGGTGATGTTCGACGGCTCACACTTCAGGTGCTCGGCCAGAAACCGCATCGGCTTCGGCCCCGACATCAGGTTGGCCAGCACGAACGCCTGCATCCGGGTCAGGTCCTGGCGCGCGGCGGCCTCGTCGTAGTTGTCGTAGAAGGCCTGCGAGGCGGCCCACAAGAGCTCCAGCACCTCCGCGGTCACGGGGTCGCGGCGGTTGTCCAGGACGGCGTGGGGTTCGGTGCTGCTCACGGAGCAACGGTATGCGGGTGCCGTCCCGTGCTCAACATCCGGGCCGGTCGTGGTTAAATACTTCACGACGTTAACTGTAAACCAGTGAAAGTGTGGAGCGCATCATGACCGACCAGGCGCGGCGATCGCGGGGAGTACTGCCCGCGCTC
Source organism: Catenulispora sp. GAS73 (assembly GCF_041262085.1). Lineage (NCBI taxonomy): Bacteria > Bacillati > Actinomycetota > Actinomycetes > Catenulisporales > Catenulisporaceae > Catenulispora > Catenulispora sp. GAS73. The sequence goes on along the minus strand of NZ_JBGCCM010000011.1, from coordinate 37,931 downwards.
GTGTTGTCCGTACTGGCTTTCTCCCTCGTCCAGACCTCCGTGGTCCCGATCCTGCCGACGCTGCAGAAGGACCTGAACGTGGCGGGCAGCGGCATCACCTGGCTGATGACCGCGAACCTGCTCTCGGCCGCCGTCCTGACGCCGCTGCTGGCGCGCGTCGGCGACCTGCGCGGCCGCAAGCCGATGCTGGTGGTGGCGATCGCCGGTGTGCTGGTCGGCGGTGTCCTCGGCGGGATCGGCGGCTCCTTCGGGATGCTGCTGATAGCCCGCATCGTCGCCGGTACCGGTGGCGCGATCCTGCCGCTGGCGGTGGCCGTCGTCCGTGACGAACTGCCGCGCCAGAAGGTCACCGGCGGCGTGGCGATGGTCTCCGCGGCCCTCGGCGTCGGCTCGGGCCTGGGTCTGGTCGCCACCGGCCTGGTCGTGGAGCACTTCAGCTACCAGGCCGTGTTCTGGATGGGCGCCGTCCTGGCCGCCGTCGCCTTCGCGCTGGTGCTGGTCAAGGTCCCGCACGACCCGATCAAGGCCGAGGGCAAGGCCGACCCGCTGGGCGCGCTGCTGCTGGCCGGCTGGCTGTCGGCGCTGCTGATCGCGGTCAGCCAGGGCAACGACTGGGGTTGGGGCTCCACCCGGACCATGGGCCTGTTCGCGGCCGCCGCGGTGCTGCTGGTGGTCTGGGTCGTGGTCGAGCGCCGCGTGGCCTCCCCGCTGGTGGACATCTCGATGCTGGCCAAGCCCGCGATCGCGGTCACCAACACCGCCGGCGTCCTGGTCGGCTTCGCGATGTACGGGTCGTTCCTGCTGATGAGCGACTTCACGCAGACCCCGAAGGCCGTCGGCTACGGCTTCGGCGCCACGGTCCTGGCCTCCGGCTGGATGCTGTTCCCCTCCGCGGTCGGCTCCTTCGCCGCCGCCCCGGTCGGCGCCGCGCTGATCAAGCGCAGCGGCCCGCGCCTGCCCCTGGTGCTCGGCGGCGCGTTCGCCGCGGCGGGCCTGGGCCTGCTGGTCTTCGTGCACAGCTCCAGCTGGCACGTGGTGGTCGCCTCCGGCGTGATGGGCGTCGGCGTGGGCATGGCGTACGCGGCCATGCCGGCCTATATCAACGCCTCGGTCCCGGTGCAGCAGTCCGGGATCGCCAACGGCATGAACGCGGTGCTGCGCACCGTCGGCGGCGCGGTCGGCACGGCGGTGATCGGCGCGGTGCTGACCGGCAACATGAAGCAGGTCGCCCCCGGCGTGAAGCTGCCGACCATCGACGCCTACACCCACGCGTTCCTGATCGCCTCGGCGCTGGCGCTGGTCGCCGCGGTGGTGCCGTTCCTGGTGAAGACGCCTCGGATGTCGGCGATGACGACGCCGGACACGATCGACGCTGAGGCTGACGGTGTGGAGCCGAAGGCTATGGCCGGTGTGAACGCCTGAGGCCTGCTGAACGCCTGAGGTTCATCGAAGGTCCGAAGGGCCGGGGCCGGGGTCGGAGAAATCCGGCGCCGGCCATTTGATTTGCTCCCGTCACTCCCACTGGAAACCCCATAAGGTTCCAGTGCTTGGGAGCCCGACGCCGGGGCAGTAGCCGACCTGTTCCCGCGCCACCGTCGCGGTCAGCTTAGGGTCCGTCGGCGGACGCGGCACGCGCAGCTCGATCCGGTCCCGGGTCACCGTCAGCAGCTCGGCGCCGAAGCGGCGGCGCCAGTCGGCCAGCACCGCGGTGTGTTCGACCCCTGACGTTCCCGGCGCTCCGTCCCAGTCGAGCAGGCCGGGCACCTCCACCCCGCCGTACTCGGCCGGGAGCAGGCCGATGGTCGTCGTCAGCGCCGCGGCCGACACCTGGTCGGCCCGGGGCTCGCCGTGGAAAGTGGGGACATCCCCACTTGCGAAGATCTCGGCGGCGCCGCGATGACGCTCCCGCTTCTCCGAGGACAGCGGCAGCTTGTCCAGGACCGTCGGTTCCTCCGGATCCACCAAGAACGGCCACAGCCCGGTTGTGGCGTGCGCGTCGCGCAGGACGCGCCACGTCTCCAGCGCCGTCCCCGCCGCCACGGTCACGGCCCGAACCTCGGTGCCGTCCGCGAGCGTGCCCTTCACCACCGACGTGCCCATCAGGTCCATGATGGGCACCCTAAAGCCTCAGTCCCACCAGAAGTACCAGTGGTGGGTGTGAACTTGCTCCTGGGCCAGTGCGGCCAGGGTCTCGACGCCCTGGTCGACGATGTCCACGCAGTAGTGGTACTGCGCCAGCGCGACTGCTTCGACCTCCGCGCGCCCCGTCCCACCGCAGCAGGCGCGGCATGTCCCAGCCGGCGGGCCGAGTCCGACAGATCCGTTATGGGGAAACGACTATGGGAGCCGGTGTTAGCACTAGCAGTAGCACGGCATGGCCCGGCCCGGCTACCAGGGCACCACTCCGTCGGCGTCGAACAAACCGCCGCTGGGGCCGTCGTCCGGGAGCGTCGCCAGCTGGATCGAGGCTGCCGCGCCCTGCGCCGGGGTGAGTGTGCCCTGGAAGCCGTTCAGGTCCGTGGCCACGTAGCCGGGGCATGCGAGGTTGATCAGGATGCCGGTGCCCTCCAGCTCCTTGGCGTACTGGATCGTGACAGCGTTCAGATACGTCTTCGTCGGGGTGTAGCCGCCGCTGATGCCGCCACGGTTCAGCTCCGGCGTGGTCTGGAACGTCAGCGACGCGACGTGGCTGGACTGGTTGACGATGCGCGGGTGCGCGGAGCGGCGCAGGAGCGGCAGCATCGCGTTGGTGACCCGGACGACGCCGACGACGTTGGTGTCGACCATCCGCAGCAGTACCTGCGGATCCAGAGCCGTCGGGACGTCCGGCCAGCCCTCGGCGATGCCGGCGTTGTTGACCAGCACGTCCAGGCGTCCCGCGCGTTCTTCGATCAGCCGCGCCGCGGCGGCCACGCTCTCGTCGTCGGTCACGTCCAGCGGCACGCCGAACGCGTCGGCTCCCGCCGCGCGCAGCTTCGCGACCGCCTCGTCGCGGCGCTGCTCGTCCCGGGCTCCGATGCCGACGCTCCAGCCCAACGCGCCCAGGCCTGCCGCGATCTCGTATCCGATGCCTTTGTTCGCGCCGGTGACCAGCGCGATCGTCTTCTCGCTCATGACTGGAAGTCTTGTCCGAACCGCCACGCGGACCAACACCGACTCGGCACCGCAGCCATGACCGCGCGGCATCGGTGCAGGCTCCACCGCGTTACCGTGGACGCATGGAGATTCGCGAGTTGCAGTACTTCGTCGCCGTCGCCGAGGAACTGCACTTCGGGAAGGCCGCCGAGCGGCTGGACATCGCGCAGCCGGCGCTGTCCCGCTCCATCGCGCAGCTCGAACGGCGGCTGGACGTCACGCTGCTGGAGCGGACCAGCCGCAAGGTCGCGCTGACCGAGGCCGGGGGCGTGCTGTTGGCCGAGGCGCGCTCGATTCTCAGCGCGGTGGCCGCTGCGGAGCGGCGGACACAGGAGGCGGCCCAGAAGAGTCCTCGGGTCGTGCTCGCGGTCAAGACCGGGACGGCCGGGGATTTGCTGGCGAAGGTGCTCGACGCTTACCGCGCGGAGCCCGACGCCGCCGAGGTGGAGCTGTTGCTGTGCGAGGCGCACCAGCATCAGCGGCTGCTGCTCAGCGGCCAGGCCGATGTGGCATTGCTGCATCTGCCCTTCGACCCGGCCGACGGGCTCGACACCGAGGTGCTGTTCACCGAGCGGCAGGTGGCGGTCCTGCCGACGTCGCATCCGCTGGCCGGGCGTGCGCAGGTCCGGAGCGCGGAAGTCGCCGGGCTGCCGGATCTGCCGATGGCGCGCTGGTCCAGGCCGGACGGCAGCTATCCGGACGGGCCCGGGCCCGAGGTGCACAATCTGGGGCAGATCTTCCAGCTGATCGCGCTCGGCCGGGCCACGGTGGTGGTGCCCGAGTCGGCCGCAGTCGATCTGCGGCGGGATCTGGTCACGGTGCCGGTGGTGGACGCCGCGCCGGTGACCACGGTGATCGCGTGGCCGGCGCAGAGCCGGCAGCGTGCGGTGGCTGATTTGGTGCGGGTGGCCACGCGGGTGTGATCGCGTGATTCGGGCGACGCCGGTGTGTCGGTGATTCGGGCTGCCGCGATGACCCTGGAAGTCTCATGCGCCAGTCCCTACCCTGCGCGGCATGACCGGACGCTGGAACACCTCCGTGGCCGAGCTCTTCACCGCCCGCGCCGGTGACCACGCCACCGCGCTGACCTGGACCGGACCGGACGGCGGGGTGCGAGGCGTGTCCTGGGACGAGCATGTGCGGCGCAGTGCGGCGCGCGCCGCGTGGCTGGCCGAGCGGCTGCCGGCGGCGGGGGCCGGGGTGCAGGCACGGGCAGGGACGGGGGCGGGGGAGGCGCAGGGGCAGGGGCTGGGGCATGTCGGGGTGCTGATGGAGAACGTGCCGGAGTTCTCCTACCTCCTCGGCGCGGCGGCGCTCGGCGGGTTCACGCTGGTCGGGCTGAATCCGACGCGCGGCGCGGCCGAGGTGGTGCGGGACGCGCGGCACACGGACTGCGCGTTGATCATCACCGAGTCCCGGTTTGCGGACCTGGTGCGCGACTGCGGTGTTCCGGTGGTGGACGTCGACTCGGCGGAAGACTGGTCTTCGTTGCTGCACAAGGGTTTCAGCGCTTGGTCCTACCTCCAGTACGAGGACCGGGATAAGAACCGGGATGAAGACACGGCGAGCGTCTCCGATCTCCCCTTCATGCTCATCATGACCTCCGGCACGACCTCCGCCCCGAAGGCCGTGGTCTGCTCGCAGGGCAAGCTCGCGTCCCAGGGCTCCAGCCTGGCCGCGCAGCGCGGGCTCACCAAGGACGACGTCCTGTACTGCGCGATGCCGCTGTTCCACAGCAACGCCGTCATCGCCGCGTGGGTCCCGGCGGTGGCCACCGGCGCGACGCTGGCTTTGCGCCGTCGCTTCTCCGCTTCGGGCTTCTTGCCAGACGTGCGGAGCTTCGGCGCCACGTATGCGAACTACGTCGGCAAGCCGCTCGCGTACATCCTGGCCACTCCTGAGAAGCCCGACGACGGCGACAACACCCTGCGTCAGGTGTTCGGCAACGAGGCGGCGCCGGCCGACGTGCAGCGGTTCGCCAAGCGCTTCGGCTGCCTGGTGACCGACGCCTTCGGCTCGACGGAGGGCGGGATCTCGTTCTACCGGCTGCCGTCCACGCCGCCGTTGGCGCTCGGCGTGCCGATCGGGGACGTGCGGATCGTCGATGCCGAGACCGGCGCCGAGTGTCCGGTCGGTGAGGTCGGGGAGATGGTGAACTTCGCCGGGGCCGGGGCGTTCGAGGGCTACTACAAGCACCGCGAGGCCGACGAGGCCAAGCTGCGCGACGGCCACTTCTGGTCCGGTGACCTGGCGTATCGGGACGCTGAGGGGAACTTCTTCTTCGCCGGCCGGTCCGGGGACTGGATCCGGGTCGGCGGGGAGAACTTCGCGTCCGGGCCGATCGCGCGGGCCGTGGAGGAGTGGGAGGGGGCGGTCGCGGCGGCGGCGTACGGGGTGCCGGACGTCGCGGCGGGGGATCAGGTGATGGTCGCGTTGGAGCCTAGCGGCGGGGTCGCGGGGGTCGGGGAAGTCGGAAGTTTCGAGGCGTTCGATCCGGCCGAGTTCGAGGCCTACCTGGGTTCCCATTCGGAGCTGCCGAAATTGTGGTGGCCGCGGTATGTGCGCCTCGTGGCCTCGATGCCGAGGACGGCCACGAACAAGATCGTGGTCCGCGGATTGGTGGAAGAGGCCTGGTGTACGCCGGATCCGGTGTATCTGCGGGAGGCCGGCCGGTACCGCCGGATGACCGATGCCGACCGTGCCGACCTGGCCCGGGAGTTCGCCGAGCACGGCCGTACCCCGCCCCGCGGGAGGTAGATCGTTGTTACTCTGCTTCCTTTCGGGCCCGGGGATTCGCGAAGGAGTAGGTGAGTCGCGCGCATGAGCGCAGAAGGCAGTACCAAGGCGGTTGTGGCGGCGTTGGGCGCCAACATGGGGATCGCCGTGTCGAAGTTCGTGGCCTACGCCTTCACCGGTTCGGCGTCGATGCTCGCCGAGGGCGTGCACTCGGTCGCCGACTCCGGCAACCAGGTGCTGCTGCTGATCGGCGGCAAGCAGGCGCGCAAGAAGGCCGACACCGAGCATCCGTTCGGGTACGGCCGCGAACGGTTCGTGTACGCGTTCATCGTCTCGGTGGTGCTGTTCAGCGTCGGCGGACTGTTCGCCCTGTACGAGGGCTGGCACAAGATCACGCACCCGGAGAAGGTGGAGAGCTGGTACTGGGCGGTCGGGGTGCTGCTGTTCGCGATCGTGATGGAGGGCATGTCCTTCCGCACGGCCGTGCGCGAGTCCAACCACCTGCGCGAGGGCGCCAGCTGGGTCGGCTTCATCCGCCGCGCCACCACCCCGGAGCTGCCGGTGGTGCTGCTGGAGGACTCCGGTGCCCTGCTCGGGCTGTGCTTCGCGCTGTTCGGCGTCGGCATGTCGGTGGCCACCGGCAACGGCCGCTGGGACGGCGTCGGCACGCTGGCGATCGGCGTGCTGCTGGTGTGCATCGCGGTGGTGCTGGCGGTGGAGATGAAGAGCCTGCTGGTCGGTGAGGGCGCCGGACGTCACGACGTGGCCGCGATCCGCGCCGCGGCGGTCGACGGCGACACCGTGACCGACGTGATCCACCTGCGCACGATGTACCTGGGGCCGGAGGAGCTGCTGGTCGCGATGAAGATCGCGGTGCAGCACGACGACACGGCGGCCGAGGTCGCGAAGGCGATCGACGCGGCCGAGCTGCGGATCCGGGACGCGGTGCCGGAGGCGCGGCTGATTTATCTGGAGCCTGATGTGCGGCGGCCGGGGCCTTTGCCGGCGCCTACGACGGGGTGAGGCTGGCGGCGATGGGCTCGGCCGCGGTGCTAGGGCTGGGCCCGGATGCGGCGCTGCGGGGCTGCGGGGCTGGCTGTGGCGGGGAGCGCTGTAGCCAGCGCTCGGCCACCGCGGCGCGGGCCCGGGCCACCGCCGCCAGCGCGTCCCGGGCCTGCGGCAGGAGCGGCCGGTGCGGCTGCTCGGGCTGTGGCGCAGACGGCGGGCTCGGCTGCGGTGCGAGCGTGGGTTCCGGATGCGGCCGCGGAGCCTGATGCGAGGCGGCTGGCTGCGCCGGCAGCGCGGGTTGAGGCTGCGGGGGGCTGAACTTCTGGCGGCTGGCGGCTCGGCCGTGCGGCGGCTGTTCGTACGGCTGTCGCGGTCAGGACTCGCGCGGCGCGGCGTACCACCGCCAGCGGCCGGTGATCCGCGCGTGTCCGGGGATGTCGCCGCGTCCCGTGGCCCACAACAGCGTGGGCCAGCGTGCGGTGTCGGTCGGCGCCTCGGGGAAGAGGCGGTGCAGGACCCTGTCGCACAGGTCCTCCGGCGGGGTCCAGGCGATGCCGAGTCCGGCGGCGACGTCGTGCATGTGCACCACGACCTCGACGATGCCCATCGCGGCGAAGCCCTCGGGGTCGGCCAGGCCCATCACGTGGTGGGCCCGGGTCTCCGGCGGTGACGTCGCCACCAGCGCGGACAGGAACGCGCCGCAGGCCTCGAACATCTCGATGAGGCCGGCGTTCCCGGCTTCGGGGTCGGCGAAGGTGGTGACCGCCGGGCCGGCTTCGTGGGTGCGCTGCCAAGCGAACGGCACGTGCCGGTCCTGCGGCGGCTTGCGGGGCCCGAGCTGCGCGGCGTAGGCGAACAGGTCGTCGGCCATGTGCTCGACGGTCTCCCAGCAGTCCCAGCCCAGGGTGCCGGCCGGGACGTGCCAGTCCCGGTCGACCGCGGTCAGCAGGGCGTCGGCGGCTAGGGCGACGGACAGGGTGACGTCGTGCGCGGTGACCGGCTGCGCGGCTGCGTTGTTCACTCCTTGAGACTAACGTGGCCCGCCCACAAGCGAACCGACCGCCTCACCCCGCCGAAAGCGCCGCCACACCCCGGTCGTACCCCACCAGCAGCCGCCCGTCCGGCGTCGCCGTCAGCGCCTGCACCTGCGCCGGGAACATCAGCTCTGCCCCCACCTGCCGGCCGGTGCCCAAGTCCCACACGCGTACCGTCTGGTCCCAGCTCCCCGAGACCGCGACCGGGCGGCCGTCCAGCAGCGTGGTCGTCACCGTCTCCACGCCGGCGGTGTGGCCGGTGAGCGGGGCGCCGAGCGCGGTGCCGGCGGCCAGGTCCCACACGCGCAGCGTCGAGTCGTCGCTGCTGGTCACCGCGACGGCGCGGCCGTCCAAGACCGTGGTCGCCACGGCCCAGATCGCGTCCGTGTGGCCGGCCAGCGGGGTGCCGAGTTGGCGGTGCGTCGTCAGGTCCCAGACCCGCAGCGTCGCGTCGTTGCCGGCGGTCACCGCGATCGGGCGGCCGTCCAGGACCGTCGTAGCCACCGCGCACGCCGCCTCGGTGTGCCCGGCCAGCGGGCTGCCGATCGGGCGGCGGGTTGTCAGGTCCCAGACCTGCACCGTCGGCTCGGCCAGGCCCAGGGCGCTGCCGGTGCAGGTGATGGCTACGGGCCGGCCGTCGACGGTCGTGGTGGCGATCGCCTCGACCTTGTCCTCGAAGCCGCGCAGCGGCTCCCCGGACGGCTTGCCCGCGGCCAGGTCCCACACCCGCACCGTCATGTCGGTGCCGCTGGTCAGCGCCAGCGCGCGCCCGTCCAGCACGGTCGTGGTCAGCGCCGTGCCCCAGTGCCCCGTGACCGGCTCCCCGAGCGATTCGCCGGTGCCGGCGTCCCACGCCCGCACCGCCTGGTCCGAACCCCCGCTGAGCGCGACGAGCCGCCCGTCCACCTCGGCCGTCGCCATGGCCACGACCCAGTCCCAGTGCCCGGTGGGCGACTCGCCGTCGGTGGACCAGTCCGTCCGCCACCGGGTCGTCGGTGCATCCAGGAGATCGTGAAGCATGGGCGGCACGCTACCGGGGCCGGGCTCCATTGCTGTCGGATTTTACTCAAACAGAAGTATCAAATTACGTACTTTTACGCAGGCTGAGGTTGCTGGCAAGGCCTTTACTCGGTAGTCCCGTGCCCCATCCTGCCGTTCGCCGGTATGACGAACACGCCCGTGGCCTCGGCCGTCAGCCGTCCGTCGGCGTAGCAGCGGCCCCAGCCGTGGATCTTGCGCCCCTCGCGGTGCGAGAATCCGGCCTCGTAGGTGATCTTCGTGTACAGGGGCGTGGCGCGCCGCAGCGTGATCGTCAACGTCCCCGTATATCCGAACGCCCCCGACGCCCCCTGCGCGCAGCCCAAGATCTCGTCGAAGCACGCCGCCACCCACGCCCCGTGCACGCGCCCCGCCGGCCCCTCGTACGGCGCCGTGAAGTACGCCTCGCCGCGGATCACCTCGCCGTCGGCCCACATGCGCATCGGCGGCGCCAGCGGGTTGCCACGGCCGTTGATGGTCGAGCGTTCGACCAGAAGGGTGTCGTGGCGGCGGGCCTGGCTGGCGTTCACGCCCTCGACGGCGATGTCGGTGCGCGGGATCCGGGGCAGGGCGCCGATGCGGTCGGCGAGGGCCTCGGCTTCGGCCGCCAGGGCCATGAACCGCGCCGCGCGGTCGGTGTCGCCCGCGACTTCGGAGTGGTAGCCGGCATCGCCGCTGTCGAGCTGGAAAGCCGCGTCCACCAACCGCCGCACCTGCTCCACCAGCCGGTGCTTCGCCACCCGGGCCGCCGACAGGTTCGCCTCGTCCTCGTCCAGCCAGGCGCGCCTGATATCGCCCTTGGAAACAGCTTCGGTCATGCGGAGTCTCTCCCCATCCGTCCGTGGACCCGGCCATTGCATCCGACAGTAACGTGTTCTAGTTTGCCCGGGACAGTACTCGATCAGCCCGAACCGGCTCGACCGAAGACCGAAGGGACTGGCGCATGCCCATCGACCCCGAGAAGGCCCTGGCCGCCCCGGCAACCAGCATCGAGCTGGCCTGGACCCCGAAGGACGTCCAGCTCTACCACCTGGGCCTGGGTGCGGGGGTGCCGGCGACCGACGCGGCGGAGCTGGCCTACGTCTACGAGAAGGGCCTCAAGGTCCTGCCGACCTTCGCGGTGGTGGCCGGCGGGGCGCTCGGCTTCTCGCTGTTCGCCAACCCGGGCATCGACATCCAGCTGGTCAACGTGCTGCACGGCGGCCAGTCGATCACCGTGCACCGCGCCATCCCGGCCTCCGGGCAGGCCACCGCGACCGCGCGCGTCACCGACGTCTGGGACAAGGGCAAGGCGGCCGTGATCCGCACCGAGAGCGTGATCGCCGACGCTGACGGCCCCATCTGGACCAACCACTCGCAGATCTTCGTCCGCGGCGAGGGCGGCTTCGGCGGCGAGCGCGGCCCCTCGACCGTGGACACCACGCCCGAGCGCGAGCCGGACCACGTCGTCGAGATCAAGACCCTGGAGCAGCTGGCGCTCATCTACCGCCTGTCCGGCGACTGGAATCCGCTGCACGCCGACCCGGAGTTCGCCGCGATGGCCGGCTTCGACCGCCCGATTCTGCACGGCCTGTGCTCCTACGGCATCACCTGCAAGGCCGTCGTCGACACGGTCCTGGGCGGCGACGTGACACGCGTGACGGAGTACTCCACGCGCTTCGCCGGGATCTTCTTCCCCGGCGAGACCATGCGCGTGAAGATGTGGGACGACGGCGCGGGCCGCGTGGACGTCGTGTCCACCTCCGCCGAGCGCGAGGACGCCGTGGTGCTGGCCAATACCGTGCTGACCTACAAGGCCTAGTTCCTGCTCCCGTCCTCCTCCCGGAGGTAGACACAGGCCGAAAAAGCTATACAGACAAAGCAAAGACAGGAACCCCTCATGCGCGCAGCAGTCCTGTTCGAGATCGGCAGCCAGACCCTCGACGTCCGCGACGACGTCACCCTCGCCGACCCCGGCCCCGGCGAGGTGCGGATCCGGATCCACGCCACCGGCGTGTGCCACTCGGACCTGTCGGCGATGACCGGAGTGCTGCCGCAGCCCGCGCCCTTCGTGCCCGGCCACGAGGGCGCCGGGGAGGTGGTCGCGGTCGGCGCCGGCGTGGACAAGGTGGCCGTCGGCGACCACGTCATCGTGTGCTGGAACCCGCCGTGCGGCGACTGCTCCTTCTGCCGCGGCGGCCAGGGCAACCTGTGCGTGAACATCTTCTTCGGCATGACCATGACTCCGCACTTCAAGGTGGACGGCGCCGACGTCTACGGCTTCGCCGGCAACGGCACCTTCGCCGAGGAGATGGTGGTGCCGTGGCAGTGTGCGGTGAAGATCCCGGACGACGTGCCGTATGAGATCGCGGCGCTGATCGGCTGCGGTGTCACCACCGGCGTGGGAGCGGTGATCAACACCGCCGAGGTCCAGCCCGGCTCCTCGGTCGCGGTGATCGGCGCTGGCGGCGTCGGAATCAGCGTGATCCAGGGCGCGCGCATCGCCGGGGCGGCTGAGATCGTCGCCATCGACCCGGTCGAGGCCAAGCACGAGGTCGCACTCCGCTTCGGCGCCACCAGGGCCGTCAAGCCCGAGGACGCCGACGCCGCCAAGGCCGAGGTGACCGGCCGGGCCGGCTTCGACTACGTCTTCGAGGTGGTCGGCCGCTCCGAGCTTGTGAAGCAGGCCTACGCCCTGACCCGCCGCGGCGGCACCGTCACCGTCGTCGGCGCCGGCAAGAACGACGACAACGTCGACTTCAATATGTTCCAACTCTTCTTCGACAACAAGAAGATCCTCGGCTCCTACTACGGCGGCGCAGATCCGCGCCGGGAGTACGGCCGACTGATCGCGCTGTGGCGCGCCGGCCGGCTGGACCTGGAGGGCATGATCAGCGCCCGGCTCAAGCTCGACGACATCAACCAAGCCCTGGAACTGCTGCGCACCGGCGCGGCGATCCGGACGATCATCGAGGTCTGACATGACGACATCCCTCACGGACCGCGCCGCGATCGTCACCGGCGCGGGCCGCGGACTCGGCCGTGCCGAAGCGCTGGAGCTGGCCCGGCAGGGCGCCGCGGTCGTGGTGAACGACCACGATCCGGCCATCGCCGAGCAGACCGCCGCCGACATCGTCAAGGCCGGCGGCCAGGCCGTCGCCTCCGCCGGCGACGTCTCGGACTTCGACTACGCCGAATCCCTGACCCGGCTCGCGATCGAGCAGTTCGGCACCCTGGACATCCTGGTCAACAACGCCGGGATCCTGCGCGACCGCATGGTGTTCTCGATGTCCGAGCAGGAATGGGACGACGTCCTGCGCGTGCACGCCAAGGGCCACTTCGCCCTGACCCGCCACGCCACGGCGCACTGGCGCGAGAAGTCGAAGGCCGCCGGCGCACCGGTCTACGGACGTATCGTCAACACCTCCTCCGAGGCCTTCCTCGCCGGCGCCGCCGGCCAGGCCAACTACGCCGCGGCCAAAGCCGCGATCGTCGGCCTGACCACCGCCACCGCCAACGGCTGCGCGCGCTACGGCGTCCGGGCCAACGCGATCTGCCCGCGGGCCCGCACCAAGATGACCGAGGACGTCTTCGCAGGCTTCGAAGCCCCGGCCGAGGGCATGGACCCGCTGGCCGTCGAGCACGTCGCCCCGCTGGTCGCCTACCTCGCCTCCCCGGCCGCCGACAAGGTCAACGGCCAGGTGTTCGTCGTGCACGGCGGCATGGTGGTGCTGATGCAGCGTCCGGTGGTCGAGGAACGCTGGGACTCCACGCAGGAGACGTTCACCGTCGGAGAGCTCGAAACCGTGCTCAGCCCCTACTTCGAGGCCAAGAAACCCGGCGAGAACTTCAGTGCGGCAGACGTGTTGTCGCTCCGTCGGCGTTGAGCTTTATCCTGTGCCCCTAGGCCTTATCAATAGGGGGTTCGGGCAATGGCCGACGAGAACACTTTTTGGTTCAGCAACAACCACCGCGACTACTCCAACCAGTACGGCAACGACGCCGGATTCGAGTTCGAGTTCTACTGCCAGCGGTGCAGCGACACCTGGCGCAGCGGCTTCGAGCCGTACCGGGCGGCGCGCGCCGCCGGCTGGATCCGCCGGGCGTCGAACATGGCGCACGGCGCCGCCTCGACGATCGGCTGGGACGTCGCCGAGGGGGTCGACGGCCTGGTGCAGAGCGGCTGGCACAAGGCGCGCGACGCCTCGTTCAAGGAGGCGATCGCCGCCGCCGAGAAGCACTTCAACCGCTGCGGGCGCTGCACGTCCTACGTCTGCGCGCGCTGCTGGAGCCCGGAGCGGGGACTGTGCACGAACTGCGCCCCGGACCTGGCCGCCGAGGTCGAGTCCGCGCGCAGTCACGGCATGGTCGACGCCGCGACGATGAAGGCCCGCGAGTTCGGCGCCGGGCTGGCCGCCGAGGTGGACGTCTCCACGCAGAAGCAGCTGGTGTGCCTGTCCTGCGGGCACGAGACGCACGGCGCGAAGTTCTGCCCGGACTGCGGTGCGAAGCAGAACGCGGATCCGGGGACGTGCGGCGGGTGCGGGTCGCAGGTGGTGCTGGGGGCGAAGTTCTGCCCTGAGTGCGGCAAGCCGCAGTAGGACGCAAGCCGCCGTAGGCGGTAGTCAGTAAGGAATCAGGCGGCGCGGCAGCGGCGGCCGATGGGGCGGGGAACCCTACGGCTCAGCCGGTGCCGCGCCTGCTGTCTGTACCGATGACTACCCGGACCGGCTCCTCAAGGCTTGACGATCGTCTTCCCCCGCGCCCCGCCGTTCTGGATCCGCGCCACGGCCTGCGGCGCCTGCTCCAGCGGCACCTCCGCCTCCACGAACACCCGCAGCGTCCCGCCGTCGACCTCCTTGGCCAGCGCGGCCAGCAGCTCGGCCGAGGGCTGCACGCGGAAGGAGATCTCCTCCACGCCGGACTGCACGCTGCCGCGCTCGCGCGTCGCGCCGCGGGTGCTGACCGCCACGCCGCCGTCGTGGACCAGCTTCTTGTTCGCCTCGAACGCCTCGCCGTCGGCGGAGACCAGGTCCACCAGCACGTCCACGCCGTCGGGGTACTCGTCGCGGCAGACGCGGTCCGCGGCGTTCTCGGCCGAGGCGTCGATGGTCACCGCCGCGCCGAACAGGCCCAGGCGCACGCTCTCGTCGCCGCGGGTCACCGCCAGCACGCGGGCGTCGCGCGCCGAGGCCAGCTGGGTCAGGAAGGTGCCGACGCCGCCGGCCGCGCCGATCAGCAGCAGGCTCTCGCCGCCGCGGACCTCGGCGGCGTCCAGGATGCCCAGCGCGGTCAGGCCGGCGGTCGGCAGGGCGGCGGCGGTCTTGAGCTCCACGGCGTCCGGGGCCGGGCCGATCGGGCCGGTCTCGTCGACGACCACGTATTCGGCGTAGGTGCCGGCCGCGCGGCCGAAGACCGGGTCGCCGGCGGTGTAGCGGGTGACGCCCGCGCCGACCGCCTCCACCCGGCCGGCGAAGTCGACGCCCATCACCAGCGGCAGCGGCGGCTTGCCGTACGCGCCGGAGGCGAGCATCGCGTCCACCGGGTTGACGCCCGCGGCCTCCACGCGCACCAGCACCTGTCCGGGCCCGGCGGCGGGCTTGGGCACGTCGAGCAGCTCGGGAGTGGCCCCGTAGTCCTTCACACCGACCGCGCGCATCCTGGTTCCTCCCTTGTGTGGTCCCTTGTGTGGTCGCCACTTGACATGAATCTGCGGCCTGAGGAGCGCCGCCGCTAGCCGGGGCGGTCAAACGGGCGGGTTCGGATCGCGGTCGAACGGGCGGGTTGGGATCAAGGACCGCGCCGCGCCGCCCGGTAACCTACTGGGCATGCCAGAGCCCGCCGCCGTCATCGATGTGAGCACCGCCGCCCCGACCCTCCGGGACGTCGTGGCGATCCTGGAGGGCGTCTACGACCCGGCGTGGGCCGAGTCGTGGGACGCGGTCGGGCTGGTCTGCGGCGACCCGGACGAGCCGGTCCGCACCGTCGGCTTCGCCGTCGACCCGGTGGCCGCGGTGATCGACGAGGCGCTGGAGCGCGGGGCCGACCTGCTGGTCACCCACCACCCGCTGTTCCTGCGCGGGGTCCACGGCGTCCCGGCGACCACGTTCAAGGGCCGCCTGGTGCACCGGCTGATCCGTGGCGGCACCGCGCTGTTCACCGCGCACACCAACGCCGACTCCGCCGACCCCGGCGTCTCCGACGCCCTGGCCCAGGCCCTGGACCTGCACGACCTGCGGCCGCTGGAGCCGCGCGCGGCGAACCCCGAGCTCGGCATCGGCCGGGTCGGCGAGCTGGCCGCCGCCGAGCCGTTGAGCGCCTTCGCCGCGCGGGTCGCGGCGGCGCTGCCGGCGACCTCCGGGGGCGTGCGAGTGGCGGGGGATCCGGACCGTCCTGTGCGCCGGGTCGCGGTGTGCGGGGGAGCGGGGGACACGCTTTTCGGCGCCGTCCGTAGCTCCGGGGCCGACGTCTACGTCACCGCCGACCTGCGGCACCACCCGGCGTCCGAGGCGCTGGAGGCCGGGGGGCCGGCGCTGGTGGACGTGGCGCACTGGGCCAGCGAGTGGCCGTGGCTCCGGCATGCGGCGCAGACGTTGCGTTCCACGCTCGGGGCTGCCGGTACTAACGTGGACACGTACGTTTCCACGCTGGTCACCGATCCGTGGACCGCGCACCTGGCGGCGGGGTAGAACCCGCCGCCGGCGGAACGTGGAGAACGTGAAGAACAAGTCAAGAGAGAGGCACTGCCCTGAACGCGAACCCCGCCGACCAGCAACGCCTGCTGGACCTGCACGGCCTGGACGTGCGCCTGGCGCAGCTGGCGCACAAGCGGCGCACCCTGCCGGAGCTGGCCGAGGCCGAGAAGGTGGACCGGCGCCTGGCGGACCTGCGCGACGTCCTGGTCGCCGCCGAGACCGCCGAGGGCGACATCGCGCGCGAGCAGAAGAAGGCCGAGGCCGACGTCGAGCAGGTGGTGAACCGCGCCACCCGGGACCGGCAGATGCTGGAGTCCGGCCGCGGCTCGGCCAAGGACCTGGAGAACATCCAGCACGAGCTCCAGACCCTGGCCCGGCGCCAGTCCGACCTGGAGGACGTGGTCCTGGAGGTCATGGAGCGGCGCGAGGCGGCGCAGACCCGGGTCGCCGAGATGACCGTGCAGCGCGACGAGGCGCAGGCCCGCCGCGACGAGGTGAACGCCGCGCTGGCCAAGTCCGCCGAACAGATCGACCGCGACGTCGAGGCCGTCACCGCCGAGCGCGAGACCACAGCGGGCGTCATCCCGGAGGACCTGCTGGCGCTGTACGAGCGCATCCGCGCCGACAACGGCGTGGGTGCCGCCGCCATCCGCCGGCGCCGCTGCGAGGGTTGCCAGCTGGAGCTGGACATCAGCGAGGTCAACGCGCTCAAGGCCGCGGCCGCCGACCAGGTCGTCCGGCACGACGTCTGCGGCAGCATCCTGGTGCGCGTCGCGGAGTCGGGGTTGTAGGGCGCGGGGCGGACCGGGCCGGTCGGACAGCGAGGACAGCAAGGACAACAGGGACAGCAAGGACACCAGAGACAACCATGGCGCGCAGGTTCATCGTCGAGGCCGACGGGGCCTCCCGCGGCAACCCCGGCCCTGCGTCGTACGGCGCGCTGGTCGCCGACGCCGCCACCGGCGAGGTCCTGGCCGAACTCGCCGAGGGCCTCGGCGTGGTGACCAACAACGTCGCGGAGTACCGCGGCCTGATCGCCGGACTGCGCGCCGCCTACGCCCTCGACCCGGAGGCGGAGGTCGAGGTGCGCATGGACTCCAAGCTGGCGGTGCAGCAGATGACCGGCGAGTGGCAGATCAAGCACCCGGACCTCCGACCGCTGGCGGTGCAGGCGCGCACGGCGTTCCCCCGGCCCGGCGCGGTCCGCTACACGTGGGTGCCGCGCGCGGAGAACAAGAGGGCTGACGCGCTGGCGAACCTGGCGCTGGACGACGCGGCGGCGGCGAAGGCGAAGGTGGCCGAGGCGGAGGCGATGATCGCGGCTTTCCGCGCGGCGCGGGAGGCGCACGGCGCAGGAGAGGCCGGCGGCAGGGAGGCGGTTGCGGCGCCGGCCGGTGCTGAGTTGGCGGCCGTGGCGCAGGAAGCCCTTCCGGGTGTCGGTGGCGAAAGCGGCTCGGCGGCTGCGGATTCCGGCGCGCCCGCCGGTGTTGAGTCGGCGGCTGTCGTGCAGGAAGCCCTGCCGGGCTTCGGCGGCGAAACCGGCTCGGCGGCTGCGGATTCCTGCGCGCCGGCTGGTGTTGAGTCGGCGGCTGTCGTGCAGGAAGCCCTGCCGGGTGTCGGCGGCGAAACCAGCCCGGCGGCTGCGGATTCCGGCACTGCGATGCCGGTTGACAGGTCGCGGGCGGTCGGATCCGCTGGTTCTGGTTCTGGTTCTGGTTCTGGTTCTGGTTCTGGTTCTGGTTCTGGTTCTGGTTCTGGTTCTGGTTCTGGTTCTGGTTCTGGTTCTGGTTCGGCGGCGCAGCGGCAACCGAGCTGGACCCCGGCCCCCGACATGGGCCCGCCGACCACGCTCCTGCTCCTGCGCCACGGCGCCACCGCGCTCACCGCGGAGCGGCGCTTCTCCGGCGTCGGCGACCCCGAGCTCTCCGACACCGGCCTTCAGCAGGTCGGCGCCGTCGCCCGGCGCCTGGCCGGCCGGGGCGGCATCGACGTGATCGTCTCCTCCCCGCTCCAGCGCACCGTCCAGACCGCGCAGGCCGTCGCCGACGCGCTCGGCCTGGCGGTCGAGATCGATCCCGGGTTCCGCGAGACCGACTTCGGGCTCTGGGACGGCCACAGCTTCGCCGAGGTCCGCGAGCGTTGGCCCGCCGAGCATCGCGCGTGGCTGGCGTCCAGCGCCGTCGCGCCGCCGGGCGGGGAGTCGTTCGACGACGTGACCGTCCGCGTGCTCGCGGCGCGCGAGGCGCTGCTGGCCCGGCACGCGCGCCGGACCGTGCTGGTCGTCTCGCACGTCACGCCTATCAAGACATTGATCCGCGAGGCCCTCGGCGCCCCGCCGGAGTCCCTGTACGCCATGGAACTCTCAGCCGCCTCGCTGTCGGTCGTGACGTGCTACTCCGACGGTCGCGCCCTGATGCGCCTGTTCAACGACACCGCGCATCTGACCGGTTGAGGCCTGGCGCGACGGATCTTCCCGGGCCTGCTTCGCGTCGCGGTGATCGTGGATAGACTCCGGCCTCATGGAACGGATGGGCCCGCGCCGCGCGGGAGACGAGAACGGGGTCGGGACCACCGCCGGACGGGCCGGTGTCGTGCGGGCCACGGCGGTGACCGCGGCCGTGGTCGCGGCGCTGGCCGGCTGCTCGGTCACCGTGCAGCCGAAGAACGCCGCCGCGACCCGCCCGCTGACCTCGTCGTCCCCGACGCCCTCGGCCACGGCTTCCAGCGCCGCCCCGAGCACCAGCGCGGCTTCCACCTCCGCGGCCAGTCCGACGCCCACTCCGTCGGACGTCGACCACACCGTCTGCTCCAACGTCCGCGACGTGCTGGCGACACTGAAGTCGAAGCTGGCGACGGACAAGGACTCCCACTCCCGGAGCGCCCAGGACTATCGCACCGCCGGCAACGCCTTGCACGTCCAGGACACCAAGACCGACAACTCCGACCTGAGGGCGACGCTGAAAACGGTCGGCACCGACTACCAGAACGTCGGCCACGACGTCGCGAACTACGAGTCCGCGGATGCCGATCTGGCCAAGGCCGTCGAGGCCTCGAAGCCGCTGGCCACGCTGTGCGGCGGCGGATCCGGCACCAGCACCAGCACCAGCCCCGGCTCGACGGCCAGCTCCAGCAACTGAGCGCAGCGGCCCGGCGGCTCGGCGCCCGTCAGGCCACTGAGTCGACCACCACGTCGATCGTCCAGGCCGTCCCCGGCCTGGACGGCGCCGCGGTATCGGTCCGCAACCCCAGGTCCTGCAACGCCTCGGCCAACTCCTTCGGGGTGTCGACCACGACGTCCCCGACCAGCAGCGCCCGCGCCAGCCGTCCCTTCGTCGCCTTGTTGAAGTGGCTCACCACGCTGCGCTTGGCCACGCCGTCCACGATCCGCTCGTGCAGCACCCGCACGGTCGCGGTGCGCTCCGCCGCCGAGGCCGGGGCCTTCCACATCCCCGCGTACATCGACGACCGCAGGTCCACCACCAGCCCTGAGGCGACCGCCGGCGCCAGCGCCGGGGTCAGGGCGGCCCGCCACAGCTTCGCCACCGGGCCCGCCTTCGGCAGCGTCACACCGCCGGAGCAGCGGTACGCCGGGATGGCGTCCGTCGGCCGCACCACACCCCACAGGCCGGAAAACGTCAGCACCCGCGCCTCGGCGCGCGCGAACGCCTCCGGGTCGTCGCGGCGCAGGCCCGGCAGGTCCAGCGCGTCGTAGAGCACGCCGGTGTAGCGGTCGGCGGCCGGCAGCGTCGGGGCGGTGGCCAACATCCGGTCCGCCGCCAGCTCGCCGCCCTGGTTCGGCGACAGGCCCAGCACCTCCAGCGCGGTGGCCTCGCGGCCCTTGGCCAGCCGGGTCAGCTCCGCCATCAGGGCTTTGCGGGTCTTGGCCAGCTGCGGGAAGGCCAGCGCGGCCGGGTCGACCTTCGGGCCGTCGCCGTCGGGGGCTTTGCCTTCGGAGGGCGGGAGCAGGATCAGCACGGCGATCATTCTCGCGCATCGGCGGCGCCATGGAACGGCCAGGTCCGAAGACTCGCCGGGACGAGGACTTGCGGAGCGATAGTTAGCGATATATCGTTGAGCTATCGAAGAACACCTTCGGAAGTCGTTTCGTCGATGGGGAGGACATCATGATCGAGGGACACCGGCCGACCGGCTCCTGCCGGTGGCGTCGCACCGAGCGCCGCACGCGGGCCGCGAAGGAGATCGAAATGGAGATCCGCCTGCGCGAGCGGCAGCGGGCCCGGCGGTACGCGGACCGGGGCGCGCGTGGCGACCGGGAGCGGCTCCGGTACCTGCCGCTGCTTCCGGTGGGGGCGCCGGGGGAGCATCCGTCATATCGTTGAGAGGCGACGACTGTCGCCGGTGAGTGGAACTGGAGGCGGCGAGATGGCCGACGAGCAGCACGACCAGCAGAACGAGCACGACGACAACACCGAGAACACCGACAACACCGACAACACTGAGACCAGCGCTGAGACCAACACTGAGACCAACGCCGGTGGCAGCGCCGAGCAGCTGCGTGAGCAGCTCCGCGAGCTCAAGGAGCAGAGCCGCCGGCTTCAGCAGGAGGCGACCCAGCGCGAGCGGGAGCTCAAGCAGCGACTCGAACAAGCCGCGCGCGATCACGCGCACGAGGCCCGGGCGCGCGGCGAGGAGCACCGCGCCAGGTACCGGGAGGATCGCGAAGACCGCAGGGACGACCGTCGGGACGAGCGCCGGGAAGACCGTCGCGGCCCGCGCCGGGGCGGCGGCCGCGGAGGCTTCGGCTGGAGCATGCCGGGAGGCACCCCGCCGATGCCGCCCATGCCCCCGATGCCCCCGGCCGGGCCGATGCCGCCGATCCCGGGCGCCGGCGGCACCTTCACCCCGTTCGACTTCCTCGGCGGGCTCTTCGGTCCGCCGCCGGGTGCGCCGGGCGGCCGGCGCCGGCACGGCGGACGCAGCCGCGCCGGGCGCGGCGACGTGCGCATCACGGTCCTGATCCTGCTCGACGAGGGGCCGGCCAACGGCTACCAGCTGATGCAGGAGATCGAGCAGCGGACCAACGGGGCGTGGAAGCCGAGCTCCGGATCCATCTATCCGGCGCTTCAGCAGCTGGAGGACGAGGGCATGGTCCAGACCACGGAGGGGGAGGGGCGCAAGATGTTCGCGCTCACCGACGAGGGCAAGACCTACGTGCGGGACAACCGCGCCAAGTGGACCGCGCCCTGGGAGGGCATCGAGGAGGAAGAGGGGCCTTCGGAGGAGGCCACCAAGATCCGCGACGTCATCGCGCAGCTGGCGATGGCCTACATGCAGGTGATCCAGGTCGGCACCGAGACCCAGCGGGCCGAGGCCTCGCGGGTGCTGGTCGGCGCCCGGCAGGCGCTGTACCGGATCCTGGCCGGCGATCCGTCAGAGGACTGATCGACTGAAACCGCACGCCACGCCCGGGGCCGCCGCCCCGGCGCGGGCGTGACGATGATCGCAGGACGCGTGCAACGGCCCACCGGCACCCCATAAGGTGCTGGCATGCCGCAAAGAGTCCTCACCGTCGAGGCCGCCGTCCCGGCCGCCGACCTGCGCGCGGGGTTCGACGCCATCCGTGCCGAACTGCAGCTGCCCGGGCCCTGGCCGGCCGACGCCCGGGCCGAGGCCGAGGCGGCGGCCAAGGCCCCGCGCATGCCCGAGGCGGACGCCACCGGCCTGCCGCTGGTCACCCTGGACCCGGCGGAGTCGATGGACCTGGACCAGGCCATGCACCTGGAGAAGCGCGAGGGCGGCGGCTACCGGGTGCACTACGCGATCGCCGACGTCGCAGCGTTCGTCACCCCCGGCAGCGTGCTGGATCTGGAGACGCACCGGCGCGGCGAGACGTACTACATGCCGGACATGCGCGTGCCGCTGCACCCGGAGATCCTGTCCGAGGGCGCGGCATCGCTGCTGCCCGGGCAGGAGTGCCCGGCGCTGCTGTGGCAGATCGATCTGGACTCCTCCGGCGACACCACGAACGTCGAGGTGCGGCGGGCCCGCGTGCGCAGCCGCGCCAAGCTGAACTACCAGGACACCCAGGCGGCACTCGACGCCGGCACCGCCGACGAGGTCCTGCGCCTGCTGCGCGAGATCGGCACGCTGCGCCAGGACCGCGAGGCCGAGCGCGGCGGCATAAGCCTGAGCGTGCCGGCGCAGGTCGTGGTCGCCGACGGCGACAGCTGGTCGCTGGAGTACCGCACGCCGCTGCCGGTGGAGAACTGGAACGCGCAGATCTCGCTGCTGACCGGCATGGCCGCCGCCGAGCTGATGGTCTACGGCGAGATCGGCCTGCTGCGCACCATGCCCGACCCGCCGGAGTTCGCCTACCACCGGCTGCACCGCGTGGCCCGGGCGCTGAAGATCCGCTGGCCGGAGGGTGTCAGCTACAGCGATCTGATCCGCAGACTGGACCCGGCGATCCCGGCGCACGCGGCGTTCCTGCAGGAGACCACGACGCTGATGCGCGGCGCCGGCTACACGGCTTTCGACGGCGGCGTGCCGGAGCAGGCCGGCCACTCGGCGCTGGCCGCGACGTACGCGCACGTCACCGCGCCGCTGCGACGGCTGGCGGACCGCTACGCGGGCGAGGTGTGCGTGGCGCTGTGCGCCGGGACGGAGGTCCCGGACTGGGCCCGCTCGGAGCTGCCGAAGCTGCCGGCGGTGATGGAGGGCGCGGACCGGCGCGGCTCGGCGGTGGACCGGGAGTGCGTGGACCTGGTGGAGACGATGCTGCTGAAGGACCGCGTCGGCGAGGAGTTCGACGCGGTGGTGATCGACCTGAACGAGCGCATCGACTGGGACCACAACGGCAAGCCGGACGTCGGCATCGTGCAGCTCACGCAGCCCGCGGTGCGCGCCCGCTGCGACGGCCACGACCTGCCGCTGGGGCAGGAGACGCGGGTCCGGTTGGCCGAGGCGGACGTGACGACCCGGCGGATACTGTTCGAGGCCACGGACCCGCGGTACACGGTGCGGGACCGGCCGGCGAAGAACATCGCGGGCAACGGTGCTAAAAGTATTGATAAGGATTCTGAGAAGAACCCCGACAACGGTAGTAAGAGTATTGAGAAGAGCTGAGGAGCACGATGGCGCCCGAGCCGGAACGAGTTCTGCGGATGCGTGAGGCGTCCGACGCGGTCGAGTCGATCGGGTGGCGGTACCTGCTCGGGACGCTGCGCACCGCGGTTGCAGTGACGTCGCTGGCGCAGGGAAGCGCGGTCGCGACGAAGGCGGTCGAGGCCTGCGCGACGGACGCCGACCGCCACCTGTGGTTCGACGTCCGAGCCGACAAGGTCGTGCTGGTCCTCCAATCCCTCGACGCCGCCGCGGTGACGAACGTCGACACGGACCTGGCGGGCCGCGTCTCACTGGCGGTGCGCGAAGCGGGCCTGGAGACGTCCGCCGACGTCGCGAGCGAGACGACGCGCGCACTGCAACTGGTGGAGATCGGCGTGGACGCGCTCGACATCCCGGCGGTCCGGCCGTTCTGGAAGGCGGTGTTCGCCTACGAGGACGAAGGAAAGAAGAACGGCCCCACCGACGCACTCGTAGACCCGCAACGCCAAGGCCCGGCGATCTGGTTCCAGCAGATGGACGCACCCCGCCCGCAGCGCAACCGCATCCACTTCGACATCTGCGTCCCGCACGATGAGGCCGAGCGCCGCATCGCCGCGGGCCTGGCCGCGGGTGGCCGGCTGACGTACGAGGATGAGGCGCCGGCGTTCTGGGTGCTCGCCGATCCGGAGGGCAATGAAGTGTGCATCACGACGTGGCAGGGGCGGCAGCCGGACTAGTTCGGTTCGGCTGGCCGGGCAGCCGGCAAGCCAGCAAGCAAGCCACAGCAATCCCAGCTCAGAGCTGCGGGGCTGCCGAATCCGTGTTGCCCCGTCGACTCGGGACCGAGAGAATCCCGCCATGACCTCTCTCGTACGTCACGTCACCTTCGACTGCGCTGACCCATACAAGCTGGCCTCCTTCTGGGCGGAGGTCTTCGGGACGACGCTCCATCCTGAGGACCAGCCCGGAGATGGCGAGGTCGGGCTTGTCGGGTCCGATTTGCTGTTCATCCAGGTTCCCGAGTCGAAGGCGGTCAAGAACCGGGTCCACGTCGACCTTCAGCCTCAAGACCGTACCCGAGACGAGGAAGTCGAGCGGCTTCTGACCCTCGGCGCCACCTTGTTCGCGGATCACCGCAACTCTGATGGCACGGGATGGGCCGTCCTGCTCGACCCGGAAGGAAACGAGTTCTGCGTGGAGCGGAGCCGTGCCGAGCGCGAGCAGAGCTAGGACTAGGGCGTTTCTCCGCATGATGTGAGAAGTCCTTAACCAGACAGAGATGTACCGGCAATCCTCCGAAAACCCATCAGTCGCACCGTTCGCAGTGGATCCATAGCGCATCCGGCAGCCGGCCCATATTTCAGGAGCGAACCCCGCGTCCCGAACGCGGGGGGAACGGCCAGCGTGCGGGAGGTTTCCGATGAATCCGTATCCACCATGGTTGAACGCCGGCGACAACGCCTGGCAGCTGACGGCCGCGACCCTCGTCGGTCTGATGAGCCTGCCCGGCATCGCGGTGCTCTACGGCGGCCTGGTGCAGAAGAAATGGGCTGTCAACACGATGTTGATGGCCTTCAGCGCTTTTTCCCTGGTGCTGATCGTCTGGGTGCTGTGGGCCTACAACATGGGCTTCGGCAAGCCCATGATCCATGCCAGCGTCAAAGGAACCGCCACCGGTTTCATCGGCCATCCGGGGCCGGTGCTGGGGTCGACGCAGGAACAGGGCCAGGCGACGATTCCGCTGCTGTCCGGCAGCGGCGGTTCGATCCCCGACTTCCGGTTCCCGAAGTCGTCGCTGGTCTACTTCCAGTTCGTCTTCGCCGCGATCACCCCGCTGCTGTTCCTGGGCAGCGTCGTCGGCCGGATGAGCTTCAAGGCCTGGCTGCTGCTGATCCCGCTGTGGACGACGTTCGTCTACTCGGTCAACGCCTTCCTGCTGTGGGGTGGCGGCTGGTGGGCGGCCAAGGGCGCGCTGGACTACTCCGGCGGGTACGTCATCCACCTGGCGGCCGGTACCAGCGGGTTCGTCGCCGCCGCGGTCATCGGACCGCGGCTGGCCCGGGACCGGCAGCACTCCGCGCCGAACAACCTGCTGCTGTGCGCGACCGGCGCCGGGATCCTGTGGCTGGGCTGGAACGGCTTCAACGGCGGCGACCCGTACTTCGCCGGGGCTGACGCTGCGACCGCGGTCATCAACACCAACCTGGCCACCGCCACCGCGCTGCTCACGTGGCTGTTCATGGACATGCTGCTGAGCCCGCAGAAGAAGCCGACGCTGCTGGGCTCGATCAACGGCATGATCGTCGGGCTGGTCGCCATCACGCCCGCCGCGGGCTTCGTCAACGGCATGGGCGCGATCGCCATCGGCGCCATCGCCAGCGCGGTGGTCTGGGCGTCCTGGTACAAGCTCAGCGCGACGAGGCCGTTCAAGAAGGTCGACGACGCGCTGGGCGTGGTGCACACCCACGGCGTGGCCGGCCTCACCGGAGGCCTGCTGGTCGGGATCTTCGCGGACCCGAAGATCATCGTCTATCCCGGCGGCTCGACCACCTATCCGGGCCTGGCCTACGGCCGGCACAGCTTCCACAGCCTGCTGACCCAGCTCGGGGCCGGCCTCACCATCATCGTCTGGGACGGCACCGTGACGTTCCTGCTGCTGAAGCTGATCGGCATGTTCGTACGGCTCAGACTCCCCGACGCGGCCCTGGAGACCGGCGACATCGCAGTCCACGAAGAAGAGGTCTACCCGGCGGACACCCTCACCGCCCTCGCCGGAGCCGCCCCGGCCGCGGCGAGAGCGGCGCCGGAACCTGGGGCCGAACCGGCGCCCGCGTCGCCGGCCACGCAGACCGCCGTGCTCGACGAATGACCCGCTGACCACCTAGGACGGCTGGAGGCCGCCAGATGAAACTGGTCACCGCGATCCTCCAGCCGTCCACCCTCTCGCGGGTCCTGGACGCCCTGTCTGGCTTCGGCGTCAGCGGGCTGACCGTCTCCGGAACCGAGGAGGTCACGGGGGAACTGCGCGTCGAGGTCTACCGCGCCCACGCCCTGGTGTCCAACACCACGGCACGGATCCGGATCGAGATCGTGGCGGCGGACGAGGACGCCCCCGACGTCGTCCGGATCATCGTCAGCGCGGCTCGCGCCGCACACGGCGACCCCGGCCGGGTCTGGACCCAGACGATCCTGGAGGTCGTCCGGATCCGGACCCGGGAGCGGGGGCTCAGCGCACTGTGATTCGCCGGCTCCGGCGCCGGTCCGATACGCGGTCCGAGTGCAGTTCGTGCACGATCGACCTCGTGGGCCGGCCCGCGCGTCAACCCGCGAACTCCCGTCCCCGTATACTGGACGCGCGGCGAGTCGGTGAGGCGATCGCGGCATCGGGCGACCGGTGTCGAGGAAAGTCCGGACTCCACAGGACAGGGTGGTTGGCAACACCAACCCGGGGTGACCCGCGGGACAGTGCCACAGAGAACAGACCGCCCGCCGTCAGGCGGGTAAGGGTGAAACGGTGAGGTAAGAGCTCACCAGCGCCCGGGGTGACCCGGGCGGCTAGGTAAACCCCACCCGGAGCAAGGTCAAAAGGGCCCGGGAAACCGAGCCTGCGCAGGTGTTCGAGGGCGGTCCGCCCGAGCCTGCGGGTAGACCGCACGAGACGCGCGGCGACGCGCGTCCTAGATGGATGGTCGCCACTGCACGGCCGTGCTTCGGCACGGCGGCGCAGGACAGAATCCGGCTTATTAGCCGACTCGCCGCATGACCTGCATCGACAGCGTGATCTTGTTAGTTTTTTGTCAGTAACAGGCAGTACCCGCCAAGCGGCCCGAACCGTTGCGGCCGTCAGTCCACACTGGAATCCTCGCGCGCGGCGGCGATCCGTGCAGCTCGGTCGGTATTGATGGAGCGCAGCCGCTTGCCGAAGTCAGGCATGGCGTGCGCGTAAGTCTCGGACACTTCCTGCACGGTGTCACCGAGGACTTCGGCGACCTCGGCAATGGACAACCCCTGCGACAGCAGCATGGAAGCCACGTGGTGGCGGAGTTGGTGGATACCTGTCGACTTGCCGGCCGGAGTGATCCCGCAGGCACGCAGCGCCCTGTGCCAGGCAGACTCGTTGAAATGGTCGCGACGGATTGCGTGTCCCTTGGTGTTCGTGAAGACCAGGTGGAACGTCTTTCGCGGTCCGTTGCTGTGGTCCCAAGGCAAAGTGATCGCGGTGGTCCCATAGGCCTCGATGTGGTCAACCAGAGCAGTGGCCGAAGTATCCATGAGGTCCAGGGTCCTGATCTTGCCTCGCTTCGGCAGTGCGAAGTGCAGCCCATCGGTGTAGCGGATCTGTAAGCAGACCTTCAGCTTTCGCTTCTTGAGATCGAGGTTCTCGAGCGCCACGGCGAACAGCTCGCCTTGGCGCATGCCGGTGTCCCGCGCCAACTCTCCGAGTGCTCGATACCGCTGGGGGAGTGCGTTGACCAGATCGTCGACGGTGTCCTCCGACCAGGCGGTGATCGCCTTCACCTTCTCAGTCCTGCGATCGACCCTCGGCAGATCCAGGTCGACCGCGGGCGAGGCATCGAGCAGCCGCTCCTTCACCGCAGTGGTCATCACCTTCGTGAGCACAGCCTTGTCGACTTCGGCTGTGCCCCGTGACACCTGCCTTAGGCGCTTGTTCAGCCACCTCTGGCAGTCGGACCGCTTGATGTCAGCGAGTGCTTTGCCGGCGAACTCCGGGATCAGCAACTCATTGATCACCTGACGGTAGCGGTTGTACGTGCCGGAAGACAGAATCGGAGGCTGCCATTCCTCCAACTTCTCGCGGGCGAAGACCTCGAACTCAGTTTTGCCGCCGGCCAGCTCGAGGAGCTGCCCCTTTTTCAGGCGGCTGCGCAACTCTCGCTTCTGTTCCTCCATCTCAGACTTGGCCCATACAGGGTCGAGGTGCTGTTCGGGGCCCCCGTCCACCTGATAGCGGACCTGGTAGGTCTTGCCCTTCTTGCGCTGCCACGAGCGATGCCAGATTCGAACATCCACAGTGTTGGTGAGCTCCATTCAAACGTGCGAGCTACCTGCGTGCCGGCAGCGGCACCGCGATCATCGGTACCGCCACCGGAGAAGCAGTCATCTCTTTGCAGGCTGATTCTTCGTGGATCGGGCTATTGGATCGCGTGCTGCCTGCTCACGCATCCATGACTCGATCTCGGACTGGGGATAGCGCAGCCTGCGACCGACGCGGTAGGCCGTTGGCCCGGTGCGGGTCTTGCGCCAGTACCGCAGGCTCGACTCAGAGAATCCGTAAATCTCCCGGACCTCATCGAGGAACAGCCACGGCTCAGCATGCGTCGCGGCCTGCTCGGCGGCGCTCACCGGGGCGCCGGAATCGTCTCGGCGGCTAGGCCGTCACCGGTAGTGGCGTGCTTCTCGGGCATGCAGTCCTCCGCAAGGTGTCGGAGTGGCGACCCTGGTGCTGGCTTGGCTCATACCGGAGCGGTTCCGAGTCGTGACCGCAAACGCTCCAGCAGTCGATCCCAAATGAACGGCCGAAGCTAACAGGGTCGCCACTGTTCGTATCAGCTAACACCTAGGATCGGCCCATAGCTAACACCCAGCAACTCGTAGTGCTCCTATGAACGCGGTGCGCTCCGAGCGGCGCTGGCCGCAAGCCGGCTTGGCGGCTGCGGCCAGCGCTTGAGACGGCCGGGAAGCGGAGCTAGGCCAGGAAGGCGTCGCAGCCCAGCGCGATGTCATCGCTGTTCAGCGCGTCTTCGGCCACTCGACGGCACCATTCTTCACGACAGGCTGCCTCGTCTGGTGCCTCCGCGAACGCCGCACGGACCGCCCGTGTCAGCCCGTTCCAGTCGCGATGGGCTCTCAGCGAGTCTCTGACGGCCTGACCTACCTGACTGCTGGTAACAACGGCGCCGGCTTCCAGCTCGGAGCAGAAAACCGCATCGATGATGCACGCCATAGCGAGGTGACGCTTCTGGAGATCACACACTGCGATCACCGTCCAACCACGATCGACGCTGCGTCCGGGCGCGCCAGCAGGTCGGAGATCGTGACCTGATCACTGCGGCGTGAGATTCGCCCGAAGGCCACGGCACGACGCGGCTGATCCGGCTCCACGAGAGGGACGGTTGCGGTGGCCATGAGGACCACGACTCCGGCAAACGCGCGCCGGAGCATGACGAACTGAGACACGAAATCCTCCTGTGTAGGGGTGTCCTGGCGCGGGCGGTGCGGTTACACCGGCCGAGCCGCGATTTGACGGGGTCGAGCGCCAACTCGAGCCCGAGGGGATGGGGGCGGAGTGTCAGACTCCGGCGAATGTGCTGACTTCGAGGTCGGCGGCTCGCTCGCTCACCGGCTCCACCACGTTCCAGCATCGATCCCGGCGGCGACGGCGAAGATCACGATGGTGAAGGTGAGATCTTTCCCGACAAGCGACAGCCCGAGAGGCTCGATGCCGTCGGCGAGCAGCACGTCGTCGAGACCGGGGACGGGTTCGTCCTCGAAGGGCAGGAACTCGTCGTCGGGAATGGCAAAATGGGTCACTGGATTCCCTCCTGTGTAGGGGTGTCCTGGCCCGGCCGGTGCGGTTACACCGAGTCGGGCGTGTAAGGAGGGGGTCGGGCGCCAACCCGGCCCCCTCTCGCGTTTCCAAGATTCACCATAGCTCAGGACCCTTAAAGTCTTAGAGGTCCAAAAGAGTGAATCTTTTTGGCTGTGAGCTGATGGCGGGTTACAAAGGTAGGCAGCGCAGGCTCATGAATCGATCTCACGTGGAAGGTACGCGATGACGCTCCTAGGCCGTGAAGCTCCGCAGGGTTCGGATGTACGGCCGAAGACTCGCCCGAAACAGGCACTGATCCGCCCCGACCAGCAGACCGGGCTGGACCACCTGGCTCGCCAGCTGCATGACGACCGCAGTGTCAAGGGCGAGAGAATCACCGCCAACACGGTGCTTCGCGTCGCTATCGACGGACTGATCGAACATAGAAGTCGGCTACATGGCGACAACGAAGTGCAGTTGCTCGAATCATGGCGCGAGTTCCTGAGCGTGGCTGCATCGCTGGGGAGCTATGCGGCAGTACTGACCGACATGGCTGGCGAACTTGATGCAGCCCGGAACGGGGCCGGCGATCCGATCACTGCAAGTGTGTTGATCCGAATTGCTGTTGCCGGCCTAGTACGTCACTCGGGCGCGCTGAACGGTACGACCGAGGACGAGTTGCTGGCGTCCTGGCTGCGGTTCCTCGATGAGCACGAGGCGACTGGAAGCCGCTGAACGCGGAAATCAAACGGCCCCGATGACGAAGATCTTGGCGGATCGCATCGGGGCCTGATCAGAGGAAGGCACCCCCTGATGTCCCACCAGAGTACGGCCTGGCCTGTACGCCCGGGCGCATCATCGCCCGCGGCGTCTACACCGATGTCCGCCACCCCTCCACTGCCGACCTGGATCACCAACGGGCTGCTGGCACTGTCCGTGACAGTACTGTTCGCGCTCGCGTGTGCCTCCGCATGGCTCTCGTACCACGCGCAGGTGACGTACGTGCTGGCCCACAACGGTAACCAGGCGGTAGAGGCGAAAGTCTGGGCTCTACTCCTGGACGCCGGGACGGCTGGCATTTCCCTTCTCCGCCTCTATGAGGCGCTGCAGCGCCGTACCAACGCGGCTACCAGAACCTCGCTACTCGGATGCATCACGGCGAGTGTGGTCCTGAACCTTCTGCACACTCCTTCTCACTCTCCGGGCGGGTATCTCGTCGCAGCGGTACCTCCCGTGATGTACGCCGTGTTTCTGGAACACTTGCTCACCAACCTGCGCAACATCCTGGTACGGGATGAGGCGCGGCGCAGCATGTGGCGCAGATCCACGTTGTGGGTCAACTTTCCAGCACTGATGTGGAACAGCCGACGCAGTTTGCTGCGCAACGAGGCCGAAGCTGTGCCGAATTTGTCGGTGTCCGCCTTCTGCGCCGCTGACGCATCGCACAGTGTCACTACGAACGCCGAACAGCAAGTGGAGCCGCCGACCGACACCAAGGGCGCCCCACGAACCAGGGCATCCGCCCAGGGGGTACGCCGCGGCCGGGGCCCTGGTCCCAAGCGCGTTGCCTTCGAAG
This sequence comes from Catenulispora sp. GAS73, assembly GCF_041262085.1. Lineage (NCBI taxonomy): Bacteria > Bacillati > Actinomycetota > Actinomycetes > Catenulisporales > Catenulisporaceae > Catenulispora > Catenulispora sp. GAS73. The sequence goes on along the minus strand of NZ_JBGCCM010000011.1, from coordinate 7,115 downwards.
CCGCGCTGAAGGACCAGACGCGGTCCGGTGATCTGCGCCTCTTCTCAGAAGACGTGCGTGAGCGGAACGCGGCTGCGTATCAGGCTGCCGCGTCACTTCCGGCGCCCCTTTCCCGCGGTACGGCTCGGCGCTACGTGGTGCAGGCGCTTCAGCGTTTGGAGGAGAGTGGCGTGTTGCACAAGTAGCTGGCGCACACATAGGGCACCCGCTCGCCGAGACCGGCGCGAAGCGGTGCAGGAGGACCCTCACCGGGTAACGGGGCTTCCGCGCGGCGGCGACGCTCGGTGTTTGCAACACGGCCATGCCTACCACGGCCGGAGCAACCGTCCTGTCAGGATGGCGGAGTATCAGGTACCGAAGATGGAACGGTGAAACATGGCGCATGTGTGGGTGGCCACGGCAGAACGCGACAAGCTGCTGCGTCTTGATCGGATCGTCGAATTCGTTGAACAGGACGACGCCAGTCTCGCGGCTCGGACTCAGGACGACCCCACCGACCTCCACGAGATTGCCAGGACTGGTGAGCCGCTCGGTGAGGGCATTCTCGCTCGTACGTTCCTGACGATGGCGGCCGAGGCCTGGCGGATGCTGCGAACGAACGGACATGATGTCGTTTTCGCTGCTGTGATCGATGACGGTGCGTTGCGGTGGAGTATCGAGCCGCCTCAGGTAGGCGTCGGCCGCCACCTGCAGGAAACCACCTGGCCATCTGCCAGGTGGTAATGACAGCCGCAGACCGGGTGGTGCTGGCTGCGCGTTGACGTGGGTGACACTCGGGCGGCCCCGTGCGTGATCCGCTGCTTCGGGGCACCGATCCCGTCCGGACCGCCGTCCCCCACGACCACCCTTATCGCAGCGCACTGCAAACGTGAACGATCCTCGCGACGGCGCCTAGGATTCCAATGGGAGGAACGGTGTTCCATCGATACCGCGACCTTCGATCAGGGCGTCGGCCGTCAACTCGATTCTATCTCCGTTCGGGTCGAGCCCGAACATTCGAGTCGGTAGGTTGAGCGCTTCCGAGCGAGATGGGTAATGGAAGTAGAGCACCTCTCTGCAATACGGACGCGCCTCCACCATGATGGAGTCCTGGCATGTCGCGAGGATGGTGATCCCATGTTCCTTCGCCACCGAAGCAATCGCGTGGAGCACTTCGCGTCTGTGTTCTGCGCCGAGCGAGTCGGCGAGCTCGTCGAGGATCAGGACACGGCCTCGGGGGTTCGGGGCGGCCAGGAGCGCGGCCAATACCAAATGGATGGAGAAGAGCTTTTCTTGGGCTGTGTTCGTGACGTTGTCATACGCGAGCATCGGACCACCCGGGTTGCGGCGCCAACGCGGGACCACACGACATGTCCACGGCTGGTCGGGCGCGACAGGCGGCGTCAATTCGTGTTCGAGTTCGGCACCGAGGCCGCCTTCTGACGCGCGGTTCAGTCTGTTCAGTGCTTCGCCGATGGAGTTCAGAGCGCCCGATGCCCGCTGGGAGATTGCTTCCTGCGTCTGGATCAGTGCCTGCTGGAGTTCGCGGATTCTCGAGCCGACGAACTCGGCTGTCTCTGCGCGATGCGTGCGTGCCTTCGCAACTTCCTCGTGCGCGGTGAGATCGCGGTCGCTGTGCTCGTCGAGCCAGCCGTCCAGGAGGTCGAGCAGTGGCTCCAGGCGAACCGGTTTCTCGTCCCCGTTTCGCAGCGAAGCCGTATAGGAATCCGCCAGGTCTATTAGTTCCAAAGGGGGCTGGCCGGTACCGCCGGTGAAGGTGCGGACGGTACCGAGCGCGGCGCCGAGTTGGCTTTGGGCGGCGGTGAGGAGTGCCGCCACCGATCGCCGCTCAGGCTTCTCGTTTCCCTGAACGCCGATCGGGGGCATGGCCTCGTCGACCAGGTGTGTCACCTCGGTCGTGGTCAAAGGCGCCTCTGGCCATTTCAGCTCTGCACGAGCGGCTTCCAGTCCACGGCCCCAGGCCGCGAGTACCGTGTCGTCTGGGCGGCTTGCCTGGCGTAGACGGTCGGTTTCCGACCCTTTCTCGCGCAGGGCTTTTTCGGTTGAGCGTACTTCGCGGAATATTTGATCCAGTCGCGATTTGCGGTTCCTGAGCGTGGATTCGGCGTCCGCGTGGAGCTTGAACGCCGTATTACGAGCCTCCTGAAGGGGCGGAACCGTCACTTTGCGCTGGTGGTTGAGTTGTCCGGTGAGGGCTTCGATCTCAGGCGCCAGCAAAACAATCTTGTGGGCGGCTTCGGCGCGCTCGACCTTGATACGTGCCCGGCTGACTTCGTTCGTCAAGGTCGACACAAGGCTGAGAGATTCGGCAGCGCGGTTCCTGGCCTCGACAAGACACTGCTCAAGATGGGCCGTCAGTTCGTCGCGGCCGATGACCGGATTCTTGAAGCCGCCGACGACGAATACGCCGGTGTTGAGGACTGATGCGTGGGGTACCGGGTCCAGGGAGGCTGCGTGGCTCGAAAGCCGAAACAGGAACGGGGCGATGAGCTCGGGTGCGGAGCGGATTCCAGTCGGAAGGCCGGCGGGTTTCTCACTGTGAGCGGGGCCGGCGAAGACCATTGAACCAGGATGCTCGGCGAGTGCGGCGAGAGCCGGCTTCAGGTACTCGTCGGGAACGCACACCGCGTCTCTCCAGGGGAACAGGCGTGCTTCCCACACCGAACGATGGCTCGGTTCGATGCTGACGCTCTCAGCAAGGGAGACAGCGGGGATTCCGTGGACTTCGAGAATCCGCATCACTGCTCCGGCAGGCCCGAACTGACCTTCCGCTGCGCGCGCGAGCGCTTCTTCGGTGCAGGCGACCTCGTTGTCAGCCTCCTCGAGGTCCTGCTTGGCGACGGCGAGCTTCCCGATCCACTCATCGCGTGCTCGCGCCGCCTCCTGGGGTGATCCATCCCTGTCAAGGTCGTGCCCGGCTGCCTTGATCCGAGCCTCGCGAGCCGCCCGCTCTTGGCTGCTGAGCTGACTCGCGAGCTCGGCGGCTCTCGCTGAAGCTTGGTCGAACGCTCCGTTGGCCTGCGCGAGCTCGTTCACTCGCAGCGCCAAAGCACGCTCCAGGCCGGCGAGATCCCGCAGTTCCTCGCGCTGGGTCTCCAGCGTCTCAAGCTGCCCGGAAAGGCGGTTCAGATCGGCGGTTGCGGTGCTGAGCAGGCGCGCTGCTGACTCTGCTCGGGCATACGTGTCGAGAACGGCCCGGGCCTGGCTTGCCCGGAAGTGCGACCTCGCGTCGTGGGCGTCAGTCCGAATCCTCTTCCTGGCGTCGACTTGGCGGAGAATCTCGTCTTCACGCTCGGTGAAACCATGACTGTCTCGGATGTGTCGTTCGAGTTCTTCCTGTTTCGCCGCCAAGTCTTGCCGATCTTGCTGGTCCCGTTCGAAGAGCGTGATACGGCCGCTCAGGGCCATGAGCGCGTCGCCGATTTCTTCCGGGCTGAAGGTGCCGGCATCGAGCTTGAGCAGGGACGGGCGAGAGCGTACTCTGCCGCGACTGGCCACATAGGCCAAAACCCGTGGGCTGCGACCGTAAAGGGTCGTGGCGTACTCCGTGCTTCCCAGTGGTCCCATAGGAAGCGACTTGTACACGGCCGGTGCGGCCTTATGCCGCTCCCCGTCACCGACTCCTCTGGCGAGGTGGCTTCCCGGCCCATGCCGGACCTGGAGATGGGGGCGGCCGGCGGAGATTTTCATCCACACTGTGTATGCAGAGGCAACTGGTTCGGCAGGGTCGGCGAACAACCCTACGATGTACCCTTCCGTTGCTGCGCTTCCGGGAGCCGTGATCCCGGCGACGATCGGTTCGAAGAGCATCGACGTCACGCTGCTCACTCCCGTTCCGGCGACTCGCCACTCCGGGTCGCCCAGAAGGAGCGCGCTTGCGGAGAGGAAGCTGGTCTTGCCGGATTCGTTGGAGTCCACGGGTCCCATGCCGGTGATGGCGATGAACGTCTCTGGAATCAGCGCTACCGGATGTGCGGTCAGGCGTGCGATGTCCATGGTCTGCACGGCGATGAGCTGGCGTTCTCCGATGACGCCAAGCCGATCGTTCGGCAGGCCGAACCCCGTCTCGTTGGTGGCGGTCGTTGTCATAGGTTTGATTCCTCGAAGCCGCGAGGTGAGTCGTCCGAGCCGGTCGTGAACTGCTCTGTACGGCGGGCGCGGATTCGTTCCGCCATGAACCCGTTCGGCCGGGCGAGGACGATGAGGTCCTCCCAGAGCTTTGCGCGAAGGCTCGCGTCGATACGCGAGAACGCAGGTCCTGGGATGTAGCCGCCCGAGGGTTTGCTGTCTACGTAGCCCTTCCGCCGAAGCTCTCGAATAGCGTCTGTGATCGCTGCGCGTGAGAGCCCGCGCGTTTTCACGAGCTCATCGAGGCTGGTGGAAGTTCGAGACACAGCCCAGCTGTCACCGCGTTGAAGGCCGCGTGCTCTGGGGATGGCGACGGTCCGAAGGAGGATCAGCGTGAGGACCGCTCGCTCGGCGGGGTTGAGAACGCCGTGGCCGGACTGGGCGAGCACGTCGGCGATGCCTTCAGCATAACCGGTGGTCCAGCCCTTGTCCGGGACGGACACCAGGGTACGTCCGCAGCCTTCGAGCGCTTCTGATACCGCTGTTCGCATCGCTGGATCAGCGAGCTGGGGGAGGTCTTTACGGTCCACGACCGTCTCGGCGCACTCAAGCACCGCTACGATGGCGGAGACGCTGGTGGCCAAGGGTGTGACCGGGCGGGAATGCGGTGCGGAAATCGTTCGCGTGCCAGCTTTGTCAGAGGTTTGATCAGGCGACGGCGACGGGACAGTCGTCGGGGCGACGGCCGCGAGTTTGTCATGAGGGAGCATCTCGTGAATTCTTCGCAGCTCCCCCCACGTGGTCTGCGGTAAGGCGGCTGCTGCGGGCCCGAGGACGCCCTGCTCGCCATGGAACGCGATCAGGCCGGCCGCGGGCAGTGTCGTATCCAGCGCGGCCACGACACTTTTGCTGTTCGCACCCATCTGAATGGCTGCCGCGAGGATGTCCGAGCGGCGAAACCCATGACCTGGGTAGGGAGCGGCCTCAGCCGTCGGCCAAGCTGCGGCGAGGCACAACGCGAACGTGAGGTAGGAAACGGCGGCCAGCCTGAGCGGTGGGGCAGAAGGATGCCGGTCGGGGTCGGGGGCCGCGCCGTCGGTCCATCCGAGTACCAGCCGATCCCCTCGTCGCGCCCTACCGGTGTCGACCAGGCGAATCAGTTGTCTGTCAATGCGGTCGGCTGCGACGGCTGCGGCGGTCACGACATCGGCCTGGTCCGGGACCGGTGCATCGCCGGTAGCGCGTATTCGGGCGAGGAGGAGCGCGGCGTCGCGAGACTGGTCAGTCATCCCTTGGACCTCGAGGCTGTGTTGTGTCCGCGCTTTCGGAATCCGTATAGGAGAAGATGCCGTCGGTGCGGATCAACCGTGTCGGGTGCAGATAGCTGACCGGGGCGTCACGATCGACGACGATCTCTTCGGCGATGTGCAGCACAAACGGCTCGTTCGGGTCGGCATCCAGGGCCATGGCGTCTGAGAGAACGTGGACGGCCGTCTCCCAACTCGTCTGCATGGTGGCGGTCAGATCGACCTCATTCCGGCCGGCGAGTAGAGCTTCCATGCCCAGCTGGCGATGGCGCCTGGACTGGTCGGCGGCTCGCTCCAACTCGGTGAGAGGGTCGTCTCTGGCGGCGGGCGCGGGCGGCTCGGCGGGGCGGATCCGGCCGCGGGACCGAGGGCTGAATCCTTCGAGGGCTTCCATCATCGCTGCGACGTCGAGGTATATGGGTGGTGCATCGGCGACGAGGTAACGGCCGACTTCGGAGAGGGCATCGGGGCCGGCCTCCACTGCCGCGTCTTCGTACTCCCGGGGAGTGAGCACGTCGAAGTCGAGCCCGGAGCGGCCGTGGGCCAGGACTTTGCCGATGGCTGATCTGACCTGCGCACGATAGAGAAGTTCGGCCTCGATCAGGGCGGTGCCGGCGTCTTCAAGATCATGGTGTCCGGAGAAGTGCCGTGTGACGAGGCTGTTGAGGTCGGCGACCTGCCTGGTGTAGCTCGTGTGATCGTGTTGGCGTCCGGCCTCGATCAATTCCGCCGATGTGCCGGTTGCGACTCTCCGCTGGAGGTCCATGGCGAATACGGTCAATGCGTGTCGGCATGAGTTCAGGTGTTTGAGCACGACCACCGGGTCGGGATTCGGAACGCTGAGCGCTGTTCGGGTGCGGTCGAGCAGCAGCATCAGCTCGTCGACGCCACCGTGCTCCGCGACCCGCTCCGCGGCCAGGCCGCCGACTAGGCCGGCGGGTCTGATCACGTACCTGCCTTGATAGAGCTTTGGAAGGTACGACAGCAGAAAGCCTTCCCGGTGAAGGTGGTTGAGCCGCCTTTCGATGGCCTTCTGTTCCTCGTCAACACCCTGCTGTCGAAGGCCCGAGGTGATCTGCGCGAATGTCAGGCCTTGGCTCGATGGGTGATCGGCGAAGACGCCGATGACGGCTATGCTCAAGGCGACATGATCGGGGTCTTCGACGACCGCCCCGACGCCGCTGGTGAGCGGCGCTGCGTACGCCCTCCACGTGGCATAGCGCTCGTCCCGTGATAGCTGGGCGTGCGAAAACCCGAGAATATCGAGCTGCTCGTGATCTGGCGACCGGGTATCCGGCGGCGGCTCATTGTTCTCAAGCATTGCCACTCGCGCTCAGGAGCCTGGCGAGTTGGGCGGCCAGTGCGGGTAGAACTGTTTCATGGATCGGCTGCTGCTCGCAGGATCCGCCGTACTGTGCGATTTCTGTGGCGAGCGGCCGAAGGCTGATCGGGCCTTCCTCTGCCAGGCTCGCGGCGAGTTTCTTGTCGCGGGCGACCTGCGCTGTTTCCTGCGTCCGATGTGGGGTCGACTGCCAGAGTTCGAGATCCATGCCCACCGGCTGGAGCTGTCGATGGAGCTTGCGCTCCAGCACGTCAATGATCTTTATCCCGTCGGCATCAAGATCACACCATGCTGCGATGGGAAGGGTTACGTCCTGGGACGTGGTGTATCGGTTAGCTCTGATGGGCGTATCGCCGATAGTTGAGGCGGTCATCGGGTGATCCTTCGAGATGGATTGA